>CANRPY010000001.1 GCA_947632595.1 uncultured Bacilli bacterium
GCATATAATTCATCTCCTTTTAGTAATATTATTATATGTAATTTTCATAAATAATTCAACATTTTTAATAATTATTTGTTGTTTTTTGCAAGTTTTATGCAAATTTTATATTTTAATATATCAATTTTATCATTTTATTGCCTCCTTTCTTTTTTATTTTTTTCAATTTCCATAAATAAACAAAAAAGGGATATCCCCTCTTTCTATTGAAAGGGATATCCCGCAGCATGCATATTTATTTCTTGCCCAAATAAATAAACCTTAGCGTCCAAATTGTCATCAACACATGGCAAGTCAATTGATAAATTTATTGTATCAAATTAATTTGTAGTTTACAATTAAATTCTTATGGATTAATTAATTTTAAAAATAAATCAAAAGTTGAAATTACAATATACATATGACAAGTAATTCCTTATTTTATTAAAGAATCCTATTATTCTTGCTACATTTCAATGAAGCAAAAGAAAAATCTTTTTTTATCATTATTTTTAAATGAAATAATGCAATTGATTTTATTCGGTTGTCTCAAAAATTTAACGAAAAAAACGAGTTATAGTAAAAATATAGTGCATTTGAGATGATTACTATTATTTTAATAACACTATTTTAAAAATAATCATTAAACTCATCCATCTTAATTACCTTAGCATATTTGCTAAGCATTTTTATAAAAATATCTGTTTTTTCATTTAAAACTTGTTCATTGATTACAAATACTAATTCTTCTTTTTTTTCTTTTAACTCTATAGAGTTTAACATCCACATTTTTATTGTTGGTGTATATTTATCTATATTATTTTGATTAAAGTTTATTATTTTGTAATACTTGTTATTGATTCTAAAATCAACATTTATTTTTTCATCATAGTTACCTAATATAGAATTATTACTGCCAATTATTTCATATGATATACTTTTCCCTCTGAGCAATTCGGCAAAGAATTCTTTGCTATCTCTCTCTGAAACTCTTTTTTCTTTTTTTATATCAAAATAAAGATAATTATCTTTTAATTTTTCTATAAATGATTCACAACTACTTTCAATTGAAATATCATCATAAATTTTAAATCTAAACTGATTTACATAATTATATGTCATTTCTTCAAGTAAATTATCTTTTTTAATATCAATTTCGTTTGTGCTAAGTGGACTATATGTAAAGGAATTTCCAAGGGATTTAAAATAAGCCTTCATAAAATTTGCATCTAATTCATCATCAAATTTTGTCAATCTCTTGGTATTTGAAATTAATTTTATATTTAAATATTCATCTTGAGGACTATGCAAAATAACAGCAACATTTATTCTTTCATCGCGCTCATAATTCGGTATATATTGCATAATTGCGTATTTTACTTTTCTTTTCATTTTACACACTACCTCCTCTTATAATTAAATTACATATTTCATCTATTCTACTTATTCTATTCATTAAATAATCTATTAATTTATTCTTTTCTTCTATTGTTATTGTCCAGTCTTGCGGAATATTATTAATTATATTTGCAATGGTTTCTTTTTTTATGTTTTTTATTTGTTCATTATATTTTTTTATTACTTCTTCATAATTAATATTATTCAATAATTGAATAGATATTTCATATGGTTTTTTTTTCATTTTACTAATGTCAATTTTAGCATCAATTAACTCTTCTAATGATTTTGCATCCCACAAGACACCTTTATTAAAAACATGAGAATGATCAACGATAGTAAATGATTGATTCTTAAAATTTACTAAAAAATTACCTGAGTTCCTATCATCATTGCCTATTATAATATCAAATATCAGTGTTTTCAATACATCCTCTTTGTTCTTTACTTTAGTAAGAATATAATAATCGTCGACAGGTTCAACCCTTTCCATATATTCGCTGCAAAAAATAGTTCCATTTATCATTTTTATATTGGGTAATTTCTGTTCAAATGATTCTATATTGTTTATGGTTACTAACTCATAATTTGGGATTGGTAATTCAAATAATTTTGCAAGTTCAGCACATATGTATTCGTTTATTAGTGCTCTGTCCCCTTCCGGATTACCTGGAAACTTTGCAACATATTTCTTTTTATTATCTAATTCAACAATATATGGATTCGTTACACCTATTCCAATTGGCCTTATTATATTACTAAGATTCAATTTTCTCACCACCTATGGTGGTATCCTATTATAAGTTTACCACATTTTAAAATCATTTAATTTTTTTATATACTATTTTTTTGCAAATTGACATTTGTGCATATTATACTACTTAGTTATTGTAATGTCTATTATTTTATAAAATATAATTATTAATTAATATTTCAATTTATTATATCAATTTTTTCAATTTAGGAGTACTATGCTATTGAAAGAATTCCAATTATTCTAAGAATTGAGGTTTAAATATATTTATTGCAAAAAAAGATACCTAAATTTGGCATCCTATAATCCACTCAATCCATCCTCGAACAGTACTTGCTCTTCTATTCAAAGTTTCATGATTAAGAATATCAGTATATTCTTTCATAAATTTAATTATTTGTTCTTTGCTAGGTATCTTTTTATTTTCTATATAGTATTTATATGAATTATAAAACACTTTATGTTTTAATATGGCCTCTATTAGTTTTTCATTTCTGCTTTTCATATCAAGATTTATAATTGCAAATCCTAATGGTGTTAAAAGATATTCATTATTTGTTCTATCAATTATTCCAAGATATTTAGCAGCTGCTAAATAATAGTTCCCTTGTCTAACATCAAATTCATATTCTTCTGCAATAGAATTTGCCGTATTTATTTTTGAATCAATCAAATCAGCAATACCAATTATTCTATTGAAAGAGTCGGCTTGGGGAAAGGGAACTTCTGATTGTGGCAAATCATTTACAGTTTCTGTTCTTTCCATAATCTCTTGTTTTATTTCATCAGAGTTTTTATTATTTATGATGTATCTTTTAATTTCTTTTAATTCCAATGAATTGTAATTATATATATCTGCAAAATTATAAATAAAGAATGTATAAATACCATTATCATATGCAAAGAAAATAGGAATTAATTTTTTTGATAATTTATCAAACCAATGTCTATATGGAAAATATAACTGCCTTATCACAAAATCTTTTGGTAAGTAATTTTTTGCTTCTATTAATATCACCTTTGTTTTTCCTTCATAACCACCATCAATTTCCATTGCTGGCCTATTTACACTAATTCTTGTTTTTCCATTTACACCATTTATTTCAAAACTGAAACCTGTTGCTCTCATTTTTCCTTGAATAGTTTCGGCAACTTCTTCACCAATTGCATCCTCAATCATTCCTGAAAGAAGTGCTACATTCAACGCATTACTTTCTGAATAAATATTATCCGGATCTATCGTTTCAATATAAGAAGGAAATTGCATTTTTTTTGGTTCAATATTTTCATATTTTGTTTTTGATATATCTTTAAACAAATCATATTTTCCTATAATATATTCTCCATTATCAATTGGAAGTATCCCCAAATTGTTATTTTTAAAAATATTTGGTAACTGACTTGAAAAATCAAATTTTGTCATCAAACGCGGTTCTTTATAGTATCTAATTTCATCAGCGGTAATCATAAAATATCCATTTTTTTGTATTTCATCTATGATATGATAGTCATTAAATATTTCTTCCCAAAGTTCAGCAACTGTTTTTTTCATAGATCCCCCTACCTATTGTTTTTTATTACCTTCAATTTTTGTAAGCATATTTTTTACTAATTTATCTATTTTCTTTAGTTCAAATTCGATATTATTTATATTTTCATCTTTTAATAATTTATCCGTGTATGAATCTTCTTGGATTCTTTTTCTAAAGTTAGTAATAAATTGAAAATTGTTATCCATTTTTCCAGAACTAGCCACAATATCATAGCCAGAATAAATATCTTCTTCACCCATAGCTATATCTTTTAATATTTTCCTAGATAACTTATCATTTACCTTACTAACATCTCCCAGTTTTCTTATATCGATAGCCATTCTAATATTGTTATTTTTAATATCTGATACAATTTTGTCTTCTAGACCAGGGACTTCATCAAATGCTTTTTTTATTCCTCTATTCTTAAGCATTTCTTCATAATAACTCCATTTGCTAGGATGATTATCATCATGTTCAATCATATATTCATAAACATCAATCAATTTCTTTATATATGAAGTAGTAATTCCTAATTCAGTTGCTAAGATCTCTATCGGTTTATTACTATCATTAATTGTTCTATATAAATAACCCGCTTGTTCATATGGATTCCAGTCTTTACGACCAATAATATGAAATTGCCCTAATAACGTAAACACTGCAGAATCAGGGATATCAGCAGGCAATAGAGTTACTTTGATCTTTGCCCATCTAATAGGATCTTGTTTATTTAGTAGCCTATAAGCAGCTAATCTACTATTTCCTTCTAAAACAACCATATCGCCATCTCTTACAAAGATTGGTTCTATTAATCCGCCATTTGATTTAATTGATTCCTTTAATTGCTTTATACGGTCATCTCTGCACATTACTTCTTCAATTTGTTCTTGGGATGGTTTTTCATCACCAATGTTTAAGACACTATATACTCTAGGGTTTTCTGGAAAGAATTTAAGTTTACTTTGTTCTAACTCACATTTTATAACCTTATATTTTTCTTTTCCTATAGTCATCATTTCTTCTACAGTATTTTCCATTCTATTCCTCCTCTTCAAGAATTTTCTTTATTAGTTTGTCATATGAATAATCTGCTTCAACTTCATATTCTTCTTTTGAAATGTCATTTTGAACAAGAGAAGCAGCTTTTTCTTTTGCTTTTAATAATTTATGAATCCATTCATCAATACTTCCTCTTATCATAATGTTATAGATATTACATTCCTTTGTCTGAGATATACGATGGATTCTATCTTGAGCTTGTAAATAGTCATCTAAACTAAAGCCTCTATCATAGAATATAGCATTATTTGCAACAGTCAATGTTAATCCTTCCTTTGCAGATTGTGGAGTGGCAATTAATACCTTTGAATCTCCTTCTTTAAACTTTTTAACTGAATCATTTCTTTGTTCAACTGACATGCTACCACTTATTATAACTGCATTGTAATTTTCAAACACCTTTTTAAAATAATTAACATTATAAATATAGTTGGTCCAAATTATCACTTTTTCATCTCGACCTACTATTTCTTTAACTAGCGATTTAAGTTCTAGTTCTTTTCCTGATTTAAAATTAATAGTATCATCTAACATTTTAGGATTTGAAGTTATTTGTTCTAGTCTTAATATTCTTTTCAAAACAGAAGACACATCATCAATTTCTCTTTTATTATTTTGAATTAATTCAATATATAATCCTCTTCTTAACTTATCATACATTTTCTTTTGTTCTGGTGAAAACATGGTCCAAACATCATGATATATTTTTTCCGGCAAAGAAAGGTTTGCACTTCTTTTAGTTTCTCTAATTGAAAAATCATTTATTCTTTCAAAGATATTAGAAATAAATTCTTCAAATTCTATTCTTTTTTCTGGACTTGAGGCAAGTTTGTTAGTTAAATCTGATTTAGATTTAAACTCTTTGTAGTCATCGCTCAAACTCTTTCCACAATCTAAAAAATATATTTGTGCCCATATATCGTAAGGTCTATTTGCAACAGGAGTTCCAGTCATGATTACTTTTCTTATAAATAAAGGAGACAATTCAAAGAAATCTTGTGTAAGTTTAGACTCTGGATTTTTCAGTTTTGCAGATTCATCAATTATGATTCCTACATTTCTAGATTTTAAAAATAACTTAAATCTGTTTTTTTCTAAAGATACCGTTTCAAAATTTGTAATTATCAATCTCGTTGCACTGTTAAAAACATAAAAGTTACTACCTCTATTATTGTTTAATACTTTTGGGTGTAAGAAGGAATGCATTTTTGTTTCTTCTTGCCAATTTTTTACAAGTCCTTTTTTAGTTACAATTAAAACTGTATCAATCTCTTTTTCAGATATCCAATACAGAGCAATATCTAAAGCTATTTTTGTTTTTCCTAAACCTTGCTCATGAAATATTGCAGCGTAGTCAAGATCTTTGGCAAAATCAACAGCTTGTGATTGGTAAATAAAAGATTTCATTTTTGATTCATACTTAGGTTCATTATCTAATACTATTTTTTTCATATTCTTTGCAAACCCCCAATTCATTTATTATAACTATTTTTACGCTTATATTTTCCGCAAGTTTGTTGCAAAGTCTTATTGCAGCTTTTGTTGTTTCCCATGGAACCGCAATTACAAAGATACATTTATAACCCATATTACTTTTTTCTTTTATAAGATTGAAATAAGATTTGTATTGAAGTAAACTATGTTCTCTTTCAAAATCTTCATCTGTTTTTGCTTCACCTATAATTAAAATTTTGTCATGGCTATAAAATAAATCAGGTATGTATCCTTCTAGTGTTCTTGTAACATTTCCATTTACTTCAAAAGTATCCGATTCAATTAGCTTATTTTCAATATAACCTAATGTACTAACATATTCATAAATTTTTTTTACTAAAGAATGATGTTTATTTGATTCCATTATTCTTTGTTCATATCTTCAACAAACCAATCAACTGTTGATTTTAAATTTGTTAAAGCTGCTCCCAACTCATTATTTCCATCTTTTATATCTTTATAATCTTTTAGTTGCATATTGTAAATTCTATTTGTTAATTCAACACATAGCTGTTCTAAAGAAACTGTCTTTAAATCTTTATATTCAGGTTTATTAGTAATTGTTTTTTCATATGCTTCTTTTATGTTACTTTTTAATAATATTTTAGTTGCTTCTTCATCTTTTAAAATTTGAGGTAATTTGCGAACATTGATAGCTGTATCTACGATTCCGTCTATTACCCACTTAGCATAGTTTTCTAAAGTAAACCTAGATAAAACTGCTTCTTTTACTGAGGCGTTTTGTAATTCAAAAAATTTTGAAAATTCTCTTTGATCAAATTCATCATCAGCTTCTAGCTGTGGTCTATAATACTTTTCCATATCTTGGTATGCATGAATAAATTTCATAATTTCGCTTGTCTTACCACCGCAAAAATCTATTATTTGATTCATCGGTAAATTTTCAACATAACATAAATTATATAAGTATTTAGCTTTTGAATAAGGGTCCCATTCTCTTGGCCCAACTAAATGAGATTGCAGCCTAATTGCATGTATTTCTTCCAAAGTTAGTTCTTCATAAACTATGGATGGAATGGTATCCCATTCACCATCAACTCCATTTTCTTTAAATTCTTGATATATTTTTAACCTTGTATTTCCTTCTATTACAATATATTTTCCATCTTCTTGATGATTAACTAATATTGGATGAATAATTCCTTTATTTGTTCTAATTGAGTTGAATAAACTATTAAAATTAGTTTGACTAGAATCTTCAACTCCACTTCCTAAAGCTAAAGCTAGAGCTTCGCTGGTTAGACTATCTTTATCATACATCTCAATATACTTTGCAATTCTTGGATTAGACATATCTAATTCAACTTCATTGATTTTTAAATCCTTGTAAATGCCTTTCATTTTCAATCTCCTTTTCATTAATAATTTGTAATTATTACTTCTTCAATTTTTCCTCTTTTTTTACCATTTGCATTTATATTTCTTTGAGCTTTTATTACATGAATATTAAATTCATTATAAAGCTCATTAATTAATTTTGTATTATGATTTGATAGCATCACATAACACCCTTTTTTATCCAATTTTTTAAATACATCAGATAGTCTTTTTTGTTCGTCTTTACCAAAACCATTTTCAGTATAGTCATTAAATGTGGTTGTGTCTGAATCATATGGTGGATCCAAATATACAAAATCACCTTTTTTTGCTTTTTTTACTGCATCCTCATAATCACATGATAATAATTCAATTTCATTAAAGTTCAAAATACAGTGTACTATTCCAAGATTTTGTCCTTCATATGTATTGATTTTACTTTTCTTACCAAAGGGAACATTAAATTCATTTTTACTATTCACTCTATATAACCCATTAAAACAAGCTTTATTTAAATATATAGTCCTGGCAGCTCTTTTATAGTCGGCAATTTTATTAAAACTTGATTTATCCCTATCTTTATTTCTTAGTTCATAATAATATTTTTCTGAGTGATTTGCTTCGTGATGATTTAATTCATTACACATTTTTTCAAATTTCACTTCATCCTTGATGCATTCAAAAACATTCATTAATTCTTTATTATAGTCATTTAATACTGCTTTTTTAGGTGCTAATTCAAAAAAAACCGCTCCTCCACCGACAAATGGTTCATAATAAACATCGTATTCTTTTGGAATATATTTTTTTATTTCTGGCATTACTTGTCTTTTCCCACCTGCCCATTTAACAAACGGCTTTCCCTTCAACATATTAACCCTCCTGATAAGATTCTCATTTACAATTATTATACATTATTTTGCTAAAAAAAGAAATATTAACATATTTCAATAAAAGCACTTTTTCTTGGTTCTCTATTCTACCTATAATAAAACAACCGCATTTTCCTGAACTCCTTGCGATTCTTTTTTACTTTTCTGATTTACATATTCCTAGTATAATCTATCATCAAAAATATGAAGTATGTTGTATGTAGCGAATAAAGACTTTATTTAATTTTTGCATTAAAACAATACCCGTTTCTATGTTTTTATGTTAAAGTATATAATTGTAATTATGTATGGGTGTTTATAAATACTTAGATGGGGAAATTGATATGACTGGTTCTATGAAAAAACAGGTACAATTGTTTATGACTTTTGATATTTTAGGGGATACTGAGAGAACAGGACCCTTGCTTTGGCATATTGATCGAAAAAGATTAGAAGATGTTAAAAATCATATTTTAGATTTAATTCTTATTTCTCGTATTGTTAGAAAAGAACTTCCTTCTCGAATTGATTATGATCGATTAACGGATTATATTATTTGCCATGACCTACCTGAGGCAATTACTGGAGATATTACTAAATTTGAAGGTGTTAGTGATGAGGAGATTAATCGTGTAACAGGAATTGCAGTTCAATTCTTACAAAATACTTTTGGTTCTATTATGGATATTCAAAAAAATATTGATGCCTTTGACCATTCTTCTGATTTAGAAGCTAAGATTGCGAAAATGATTGATAAAATTCATTCTGCTTCTACTTTTATAAAATATCAAAGCGAAGCTAATGTAGATATGGATAATCCTGATATTATTCCTATTCTTAGAAATCATCCTGTTGTTGTGGAAAAAATTGCAGAGGGAAAAGATTTAGCAGATATTTTTTATGAATTTCATATGGCTTCTGTTCGCATTAGTGATGAAGAGTGTCGTAGATATCATATTACTAGAGAAGAAGCGGATCATATTGTTGCGGTACTTAGAAGTTTTGCAGAAGAGATGTATTCCCAAAAAAGAGATGGTTCTTTATTTGATGTATATGGAGAGTTTCCAAAAGAAGCAATGAAATATAATAGAAATCGATCTTAACTATTATTTTATTGTTTCTTTTCTTTTAATTATGGTAATATTATAAATAAAGGATAGGAGGGATTTTCATGGTGTGTCCTAGTTGTGGAGAAAAATTTGATCATTCTGTAGATATCTGCCCAAAGTGTGGTGCCATTTTAGGTACTCCTACTGAAGATGTTGCGGTTCCTTCTGACTTTCATTTTATTGATGATAAAGAAGATGACTCTATTGTACGGGATAGATCTAAAAATCAAGAAAAAGAAGACTCTAAACCTTCTTCTCCAGAAGAAAAGTCCAATCATAAAAATGTAAGATCTCCTATGTTTCAAAAAATAGAACTTGTTGTTGCGATTCTTTTAGTCATTACTTTCTTTGTATTACTTATCAAAGCTTTATATGACTATGGAGTCTTATCTTTTCTTTCTTCATAAGAAAAGCAACCTTGCGGTTGCTTCTTTTTTTATTGTTTTTTCTTTTGTGGTTTTCTCTCAAAATGATTTAGGTAGGCAGCTAATTGATCTAAGTTTTCTGCAACAAATGCTCCGTTTTTAGCAACTAATTTAGCAGTCTTTAAAGCACATTTTAATGTATGTCCTTCAAACTTTTTACCATTTGCTTCTGTTAATAAACAGAATGCTGTTTGTTCAGGGCGTTTGTTACTATCATCTGTTACTTCTACAAATGAATAGAATCCTTCTCCTTCTGGAGTGATTACATATAGACAAACATCATCTGTTTCTCTGTGGTAATCTTCAATTGCCTGACATTCTGGTGTCCAATCTGGTACAACAGGATTAAATGTCTCTACTTTTTCTTCATTTAATTTCTTTTGTAATTCTTCTCTCCAAGTAGAATCTGCACAGGTACCTCCTAAAAATACTTTTACTTTTTCCATTTTCATCATTCCTTTCTTTTTGAATTAAATAAAGGCCTTGAAAAAAGTAAAATATAAAAAAGACAAGACCTTTATTGTAAAAGTCTTGTCCGAATTTGCATTCTGAAGATACGGTCACATTTGTGACGAATTGTCGTGCCTTCACATCTAAGGACTACTCCCAATTACGAGTATTTATTTTACCATACTTTTCCTGTTATGTCAATAATGTTAATAACATTTTATTAATATCTTTTTCTTCTTTGCTATCTATGGTATACTTTTCTTATGAAAGATTGTGTTGATTTATTATTAAATTGGTATCGTATTCATCATAGAGAATTACCTTGGAGAAAGGATACGGATCCTTATCATGTTTGGATTAGTGAGATTATGCTTCAACAAACTCGAATTGAGGCTGTTATTGGATACTATGATAAGTTTATGAAAAGACTGCCTACTATCCAAGATTTGAGTCTTGTAGAGGAAGGAGAACTTTTAAAATTATGGGAGGGCCTTGGTTATTATAGTCGAGCTCGTAATTTAAAAAAAGCTGCGATTCAAATTATGGATCTTTATCATGGAGTATTTCCTCAGACGTTTGAAGAGATTTCTTCTCTACCTGGAATTGGGGAATATACGGCAGGTGCCATTTCTTCTATTTGTTTCCAATTAAAAGAAGTTGCGATTGATGGAAACGTGATGAGGGTTTATTGTCGTGTTGAAAATGCTGACTTTGACGTGTATGATTTAAAAGTTAAGAAAAAAATTGGAGAAGAGATACGTAAAATTCTTCCTAAAGAGTCAGGAGAGTTTAACCAAGCAATTATGGAACTTGGGGAGACGATTTGTATTCCTAATGGAGTTCCTAAATGTGAACTATGTCCTATCAAAGAAAAATGTAGGGCATACCAAAAAGGTACTTGGAGTGAGATTCCTAGAAAAAGAGTAAAAAAAGAAAAAGAGGTAGAAGAATACACCTTATTCTTATTAAAGTGTGGAAACTTCTTTGCTCTTCATAAGAGAGAAGTTGGTTTATTAAAAAATATGTGGGAGTTTCCTAATGAGAGAGGCTTTCTTACTTATGATGAAGTTCGAGAAAAGATTTCTTCTATTACCTCTATTCAACTTAGTATTACCAATACTCATATTTTTACTCATAAAAAATGGTATATGAATAGTTACTTGATTGAAGTTTCTCAAATGGATCCTTCTTATGTTTGGGTAAGTTTAGCAGAAATTGAATCTACTTATGCCCTGCCCTCTGCATTTCTTCCCTTTTTCCTAGAATTAAAAAACAAATATCCACTATAGGTGTGGATATTTATATTTTCTTTAGGAGTTCATCTAATAATATTTTATGGGATTCTAACATTTTTCCAGCTTTTGATAATTCTTCTATTTCTTCTACTGTTTTATATTCTACATTTTCTACTTCTTCTTTTTGAAGAGTTAAGTCTTTTGGATCTACTTCTTTTTCTGTATAGAATAAGAAACGAATTACCGTATCAAATAATACAAATCCTAGACTTTTGATTTCTTCTTTTTGAAGAGAGACTCCTAATTCTTCTTTTACTTCTCGAATAATGGTTTCTAGTGGAGTTTCTCCTTTTGTAATGTGTCCTCCCGTAGATGCATATTTTCCACCTTTTTTCTCAGATGTTTTTTGAATCAGGAATTTTCCTTCTTTATTTTTCAAAAAGATTACTGTTACTGCAATATGTTCATTTTCTTCTAGTTTTCTTTTGTCTCCTCTTACCATTGTTTTTCCTGTTGGATTTCCTAAGTCATCATATAATTCTAATAATTCCATAAGCCCTCCTATTTCTAGGAGTAGTATATCATATTATTCGTTTGTTTGATTTCTTTCTTTATTTAATTTATGCCAGTTGATTAGTCCAATAACTGCCATAATTAAGTAGATTGCTTTTTTGGTTAAATATACAGGGTCAAAGTATACAATATACATTATTACCGCAATGACATCTGTGATAATCCACCAAAAGTATTGTTCTTTGTAGCGAAACATTTCTAAGATTACAGCAATGATTCCAATACTTACTGTAAAAGCATCTAACCAAGCAACATTTCCTCCTAACTTTACAAGTATGATATGGTAGATCATTCCTCCTATTAGTACTAGTGCACCTGTTAATATATTTTGTTTGATGGTTAATTTTTTAGATTTTGTTTTTTCACAATATTTCTCATCACGGTGTTTTGCCCATATATACCATGAGATAAAGTTTACTGGCATATAGAAAAGTACTTCTAGGGCAAAGGTTCCATAGATTTTATGGTAAAACAAGAAGATTGCATATACAAAGGTATTTATTACTGCGAAAACAAAGTTTGAAATATTTGCTTTGGCACAAAAGAAGATACACATAATCCCGCAGATGGCACTTATAAAGTTAATGATAGTTAACCATAATGGGTTGGTACTTTCTTCTGGATGAATGATTGCTGTAAAAACTGATAAGGATGCAATGACTACCATAACAATAATCATAACGATTTCATACCATTTTAACTCCTTAAAACTCTTTATCATATTTTTTATTTTTTCTTTTTTCGGTATTGGTTTTCTTTTTATACGATCCATTTTTTTCTCTCCTTTTCTTGATTCATTTCTCGAATCATGGTTCCACTAATGGGAACATTTTTTCTTTTCTCATCTACAATTCTATGAATTGCTTCTGGATATGCTCTTTTAAAATATTCTTCATAAGATGGCTCACTACTATAGACAGCATCTAGTCTTTTTCCTACTACTTCTCGTACAAGTGGTGTTTCGGCATCCCAGTCTTCTTCTCCACTTTCTAAGCGACAAGTACTTACATCGATAAATACCGGTAAAACATTTTCATATTTATTAGATAGATTGATAAGATGTTTTTCTCTTGCTTTTACCGATAAGTAATCCTCTTTGTTGTTTTGTAGAATTTCTTCTTCATCCCTCCCACCAAAGAATAGAATGGCATAGACCAGTTCACATTCTTCTGATGCTTTCTCAATACAATAATTGTGGCCTTTATGAAGAGGCATAAATTTTCCACCATACATTCCTATCTTAAATTTTGTCATAATTCCTCCATCTTAATAACATTTTGTTAATATCAAAGATGATAAATAATGCAGATTGGCCTATCTGTTATTATCATTATATTAATAACATAAACTTTTGTCAATATGTTTTTAACAAAAAAATAATATCAATTGATTTTGATATTATTTTTAAAAACTTCCTTCTTGATCTAATTCTTTTAAATCAAAGTAAAAGCCAAATTCTTTATAGGTTTCTTCTCCTATTTTTGCTTGTCTTGTTTCTTTAATGATTCCTCCTAATTTCTTATAGAATAAAATGGCATTTTTATTTTCTGCTAAAGTCCACACTATCATATTTTTCTTATTTCTTGATAGTAATTCTTTGGCTGTTTCTAGGAAAAGTGCTTTTCCGATTCCTTTCTTTTGTTCTTTTTCTTTGATGTATAGACTTACTAATTCTGAATCATATTTAAATGCTGTTTCTTTTTCATCAAAGCAGGAATATCCTAATATTTCTCTTCCTTTTACTGCTACTAATACTCGGTCTTTATATTCTTCAAAGCTTCTAAAGTACTTTTTGGTTTGCGTATCGATATTTAATTTTTCTAAATAAGCATCTGCAATTAATCCTTTATAGGTTGATTTCCAGTCTTCTACTTTGATTTTGGCCATTTGCGCTTGATCTTCTATTTTATTCATACGAATAATGTATTCTTCTTTTTCTGATAATTCTTTCATTGCGTGATTCATTAAAGAGAATGCTCGTATTAGTTCTTCATCTTCTAGGGCAAAGGATACTCTGCCAATTAGTTCTTCTTCGTATGGCCAGGAGATGGATTGTCCTATTAAGAAACGTACTCTTCCTGTTTTATAGAAAAACTTTAATAAGTCTCTTTCCGTACTGATGAGTCTTCCTCGATATTTTCTTCCCTTCATTGGCGTAAAATCAATGAGTGCGAAGAAGCCAGAATCTGGTTCTAAGTTTTCTGGGAAATGAGCATATGGTAGCCCTTTTAAGACTTCTTTGGCATAAGGCCCTAACTCGCTTTCTACTTTTTGTTTGATTTCTTCTTGGTACTCTTTTTCTACTTTTGGAAGTCCTTCTACTAAGGCTTTTAATAATTGATACTTTTTCTGATAAGTTTTTCTTAACTCTTTAAAGTATTCTTGGTACTCTTTTTTTCTTTGTTCGGTTGTATTAAAGGCTCCCGCTAGGGCATAACCGGTAATGGATGGAGAGGAATCAATTTCTTGGAAGATTCTGTTTACTACTTCTCGAATAATAATTTCATCGGCAACGACAAAGCCTGCGCGAAGGGATGCTAAACCATAGGCTTTGGATAGACCAAATAAGGAGATGGTATTTTGAAACATTCCTTTGATGGTTGCGATTGGTTTTGCTAAATTTTCTTCTTGATACGTGGTATCTCGATAGACCAAATCATCGATTACAAAGACTCCTCTTTCTAGACATATCTTTCCTATTTCTGTTAAAAGGTCTATTTCTTTTTCTCCCATTACTTTACCTGTTGGGTTATTGGGATTTGCATTTACAAAGGCTACTACTCTTGGTACGTATCCTTTTCTTCTATGATAGATTTTTTGAAGACTATCATTAATTTCATCAATTTTATCTGCTAATTTTTTAGGGTTTACTAAAAAGTGATCTTCTTTTTCTAGTGGCAAGATATCGACTTCTGCTCCTGCTCGTTCTGCGCGAATGGTAAATAATCCATAGTTTGGTCCTGTTACTAAAACAACGTCCCCTGGTCTTGAAATAATATTGATTATAATGTTAAAGATCATGGAAGTGGATGGCATAAATGTAATATTGTTTACGGATAGGCCTTTTTCATCGATATCTGAATAAGAATATGGCTCATCATTTTGAAAACCTAATTCTTCCACATAGTCTAATAAGACTTTTCGAATTCTATCATCTCCTTCTGTATAGGGATACGAATATAGATCTTCTTGTTCTAAGCATTCTTTCATTTTTTCTATACACATAGGAAAAGGTTTATATTTTAGGGGATTTCCTGTTCCTAAATCGATATCTTTTTCGACTGTTATTTTCTCATCTCTTACTTCATATCCGTAAAAGTTAATTGCATCTGCAATCTTTTCTACAGTTGGATTAAATCTTTCATAGTCTAGACGGTTTCCTACTAAAGGAAGACCATATCTTCTTTCTTCTAAATTGGGATTTTCTCTTAAAAAACGATCAATTGCATGTGATTTAATAAGCATTTTAACACCTTCTATTTTTCTCATAAGATTTGTTTAGGTTTATTCTATCATAGGTTTTCCAAAAAATAGCAAAAAAATAGTCTTTCGACTATTTCTTATTCTTTTACAAATTCCATAGAATTCCATAATTCCTGTATTTCTTTTTCTTCTAATATTGCTGATGCTTTTCTTCTAGAAGAGGGAGATGAGTTTGTAATGGTTACCAATAAAACTTCTACTTTGGTATCATCTGCTCCTAATAAGATACTTAATTCTAATGTATCTTCTTCTGTTCCATAAGCATATGCCGTATAGTCACCGAAAGTGTATTGCTTATAATATTTTGCTTGTGAATTGTTTTTTTCTAATGCATCATAATCTGTTAAATTCATTGTTGTATAATGGGTTTCAAATTCTGCGGCAATGTCTTCATTTTCAAATGTCATGATGTTTGTATCTTTTTGTTTGGTCTCTATTAATTCACTATACTTTTCTTCGGCATCATATTCTAAGGTTGTTGTATATCCTAATAAGGAATCGGTTAATTCGATTGTCTTTGTTAATTTCATATCGCTTTCTTCTTGTGTTGTTCCACATGCTGTCATTGTTAATAACAAAATAGGAATTCCTAAAAACATTAGTAGCTTTTTATGCATAAATTACTTCCTTCCGATTTCCATTATATCATATTTTTCTTGTTTGTTACGCTTTATAACCATTTTTTGTTCTTCTTTATATAACTTTTCTTCACGAATTGAACAAGGATGGCATAGACAATGATGAGTAATAATACGTATACATAATAAATTGGTGGCAAGATTTCAAAATCAAATGTTGGAATACTGTGTAATATGATTGGGGTTACAATTGTACCTATAATGGTTAAGATGGTTGCGATTGTCAACTTTGGGTTGGCACGAGATTCGATAAATGGTGTCTTTGCTGTTCTTACAAAATGAATGATTAGAGATTCACTGATTAGGCATTCTACAAACCATGCTGTTTGGAAAAAGGTAGGATAATTTTCATTATAACCTAGTACAAACCAGAATACTAAGAAAGCACAGACATCTACTAGAGATGAGGTTAGCCCCATTACATTCATAAATTTGCTTAAGTCTTTGGTATCCCATCTATGTGGTTTTACAATGAATTCTTCATCGACATCATCATAGGGAATGGTGATTTGTGAGATTTCAAATAAAAAGTCTTGAATTAATAATTGAATTGGAATTAATGGTAGGAATGGTAAGAAAATACTAGAGATTACAATACTAAAGACATCTCCAAAGTCAGAACTTAGAGCCATCTTCATATATTTGGTAATATTTCCGTATACAATTCTTCCTTCTCTTACGCCATCATAAACTACTTCTAAGTCCTTTTCTAGAAGAATTATGTCACTTGCTTCTTTGGCAATATCTGTTGCCGTATCTACACAGATTCCTACATCGGCTAGTTTTAGGGAAGGAGAATCATTAACTCCATCTCCCATATATCCTACTACATGATCTTTTTCTCTTAAGATACGAATAATTCTTTCTTTTTGAAGAGGATTCATACGAGTATAGATATCTACTTTTTCTACTTGTTTTTTTAGTTCTTCATCACTTAGTTCATCGATTTCTTTTCCTAATAAGATTTTGTCATTTTCAATTCCTACTAAATTACATATTTTTAGTGTTGTATATTGGTTATCTCCGGTAATAATCTTGGTCTTTACTCCTATTTTTTTCAAATTAATTAACATTTCTTTTACATCATCTTTTGGGGGATCTAGGAAAGCAACTAATCCGATAAAGACCATATTTTTTTCATGTTCTTTATTAAAGACATCTACTCCTGGATATTCTCTTTTTGACGCTAAAGCAATTACTTGCATACCATCTTCTTCTAGTTTTTTAACAATTCTTTCTACACGATCTATCATTTTTTTATCCAGATCTATAACTTTTCCTTTGTACTTTACTTTGTTACAGATGGAGATAATTTCTTCTAAGGCTCCTTTTGTAAACATACGATAGGTCTTTGCTTTATCTTCTTCTACTACAACACTCATTCTTTTTCTTTCATAATCAAAGGGAATTTCATCTATTTTACGATATTTCTCTAAGATTGGTTTTAGATTATTTTCTTCTCCATAAGAGATAATTGCTCTGTCTACTATATTTTTGATTCCGGTTGCGAAGTAACTATTTAGATAAGCATATTCTAGAATAGATTCATCTTCTTCTCCATCGACATTGATATATTTTTGTAGGACAATTCTATCTTCTGTTAGAGTTCCTGTTTTATCGGTACATAGAATATCAATAGCTCCTAAATTTTGAATAGAATTCATATTTTTTACTAGTGTTTTTTTCTTCGCAAGAGTTTTGGTTCCTCTTGTTAAATTGACGTTTACTATCATTGGTAACATACTAGGAGTTATTCCAACTGCTACAGACAAGCTAAATAAAATTCCTTCTATTAGATTACCACGAATAAAACTATAGACAACAAAGACAAAGATACAGACAATTACCATGTAACGAATTAATAAATTGGTAATCTTATCGATTCCTACTTCGAAGTCTGTTTTTACTTTTTGTTTCTCTACTTTTTTACTCATATTACCAAGATAAGTATCAAAACCTGTCTTGATAATGACTCCTGTTCCACTACCACTTACTACATTGCTTCCCATAAAACAAATATTAGATAAATTAAATAATTCATCGGTTTCTTGATAAGACGTGGTTTTTTCTACAGGAACATTTTCTCCTGTAAAAGAAGATTGATTTAAGAATAAATCTTTTGACTCTAATAGAATCATATCTGCTGGTATCATACTACCGGCATTTAATTTAATCACATCTCCTGGTACTACTTGTTCTGTATTTAACTCTTCCAACTTTGTACTTCTTAATACATGAGTTGTTGTATGTAATTCTTCTTTTAATTTTTGATTAAACTTATATACACTATAATCTTGGAAATAACGAATTAAGGCACTAATAATTCCAATTCCTATAATAATGTAACTACCTAGAGCATCACTTAAAAAATAATTAATGATTGCTAGTACAAATAAGATGTAGATAAATTTATCATTAAAAGATGCGAGTAAGAAAGATAATCTACTCCTCTTTTCTTTCTTGACAACGATATTTGGTCCAGACTTTTCTAATCTTTTTTTGGCTTCTCGATTGGTTAGACCTTGTTCAGAAGTTTTATATTGATAGATAATTTCTGTTTTATTTTGTTTTGCTATCTTTTGATATTCTTCTAACGTTTTATTTTCTTTTTGAGGAAGAGAATTTGTAAGTTTTTCTTTTACTTCTTCTATCATAGGAATTCTCCTTATTCTTTCTTATTCTTATCCATTATATCATAAAAAGAAGAGTTGGAAAAACTATTATGATTTTCTTTTTAGATTGAGGTTTTTGTGGTATTCTATAGATAGTAGGTGAGTATCGTGAAAGAGTTTAGAGCAAAAATGAAAGAAAAAATAAAGTTATATTCTAACGAAGAGTATCTTGATGGGTATATTCAAAATGAATTTTTAACGGATGATGGAGATGCCGATATTTTTCTTAATGTTGAAGAAAAGTATGAATTATTTGATTCTTGGACGGTTGGAAATCAAGTAGATTTAGAAAAAGACATTTATGACTTTATAGAAGAAAAAACGGCTATGCTTGAGAATGATGTTCCGATTCACTTACATATTATTGGTTGTTCTTTTACTCCTCATGAACAAGGAATTATTCGTCATATTTTAAAAGAACATTATGCAATTGAACTTTATAAAGTACAAAAAAAATATACTCATATGAAAAGAAAAATTATTGGATTATGTGTCTTTGGATTGATTACTTTTTTGCTTTATACAATCGTCTTCTTTCAAGAGAATTTTAATTATACGGGAGAAGTTTTTGGATATTTATTTTCTTTTGCTTTATGGGAAGCTGCTGATTGTATCATTTATTCTTTTAGTGAGATTCAAAATGAAAGAGAGGCCATTACTCAGAACTTATTGATTAATGTTGATTTTGATAGAAAAGAGGAAAAAGAAAAAGATCTTACAGATGCCTTGTAAGAGTCTTGACTGGGGTTGTTGGGATTGTTTGCTTTCTATTGTGGATTTGATCTAACTGATATTTTAATTCGGTTAGATTTTTTCTTATGCAAGAGATTTCTTCTTCTGTTACACTAGGATGATTTTTGGTAAATTTTCGGTAGACAATAGGATTTACTCCCATTACTTTGGTAAATGTTTCTGTGTAATATTCTTGAGAAGTAAAGCCGTGTGTTAGTGCTACTTTTAAAATATAGTCCTCTGTTTCTTGAAGTTTGGGAAGAGATAAATAAATTCTTTTTTCATTCATATATTGAATAATGGTTTTTCCAGATTCTTTTTTAAAAAGACGCATGATGTAGTCTTTGTTGAGATAGAATTTTCTTGATAATTCTTCTATTGTTATCTTTGCATAGATATTGTCATCTATATAAGATAAGATGTCTTGAATGATATCTCTTTCCATAAAACCACCCAGTTCTATTTTAGCATAAAAAAGTCGTTATTGTTTAAAAATGCTTTTTAAAAGTGTGTTTTAATGGTATGGAAGGGAGTGAAAAGTTGATGAGTTATGCAAGATGGGCATCTAAGGAAGATGTCATTCAAAAATTAAAAAGAGTTAATTTAGAGACTGGTGTTTCTAAATCAGGAGTTCCTATCTGTTATGATGATGAGGCAATCTATATCGATGATAGAGAATCTCATACTCTTATTATGGGAAGTACAGGAAGTGGAAAGACACAGGCTCTTATTTTACCTATGTTGAAACTTTCTATGCTTGCGGGAGAATCTATGGTGATTCACGATGAGAAAGGAGAAATCTATCATCGCTGTGCAAAGGCATTAAAAGAAAAAGGATATCAAGTTTTGGTATTAGACTTTGATGATGCGAAATATGGAAATAGTTGGAATCCTCTTAGAATGCCCTATGAGCTTTATCAAAAAGGGGATAAAGATAGAGCCGTCAAATGTATTGAAGATATTGCTTACTATTTATTCTATGAAAAAGCGGAAGCAGGAGTTGATCCTTTTTGGATTCACTCTGTGATAGATTATTTTACAGGAATTACGTTATATCTTTTTGAAAATGCAAAAAAAGAAGAAGTACATTTAGAAAGTGTTTGTGAATTTAGTAACTATCTTAATCAAAAAGAAAACTGTGAAAAATTTATGAAAAAGATAGATATTCGTAGTAAAGTCTATCTAAATGTTGTAGGTACTTTGAAAGCACCAACAGAAACAAGAGGCAGTATCCTTGCTGTTTTCAATCAAAAAATGAAAAAGTATCTTTCTAGAGAACAATTATCCAATATGTTATCTAGTTCCGATTTTGCAATTGATAAGTTATCTCAAAAACCTAGTGCTTTATTTATCATTAGTGGTATTTCTAATTATTGTAATCATTTAATTCCTCTATTGGTCAATCAAATTGTAGATTCTATTCATTTTCTTGGAGGAAGTAAAAAGTACTTTAATATCTTATTAGATGAATTTGATAGTATGGTACCTATTCGAGATTTTTCAAGAATGATAGAGTCTTGTCGATCTTTATCGGTTAGAATTACAGTTACTATTCGTAGTTATGTTCATCTATGTAGTATGTATTCTAAGGAAGAAGCAGAAATTTTGAAAATGTGTTTTGGAAACTTTGTTTACTTATTAAGTGATGATATTTATACCTTAGAAGAAATTTCTAAATATTGCGGAATGCAGATGGTACAAAATCAATTAGTTCCTTTGGTTACGATAGAAGACTTAAAAATGATTAATCCCTTTGAAGGAATTGTCATTATGCCAAGAACTATGCCATTTAAAACTAAATTTCTACCAGATTATCAAATTGATTGGGGTATGGAATTTTTAGAAGAAGAGCTTCCTAAAAGAAAAAGTATTTCCTTAAAATTTTATGAAGAAAAAGAGTAATCTTTTTCTTTTTTTGTTTCTTTATAATTTCTTTTCTTTTTTCACATATTTTTTAGGAATTATGGTATAATCATTATTATATGGAGGGGTCTATATGAGTGATACTGAAAAAATGGTTGAGGAGCTTATTGCAAGAGCTAAAATTGCGAAGGAAGAATATATGAATCTTACGCAAGAAGATGTAGATCGTATTGTAAAAGCTATGGCTATGGCTGTTCTTGATAAACATATGTATCTTGCAGAACTTGCTGTTCAAGAAACAAAAAGAGGTATTTACGAAGATAAGATTACAAAAAATATTTTTGCTTCTGAATATATTTATCATAATATTAAAAAACATAAGACTGTTGGTGTTATTGTAGATAATGAAGAAGAAGGGTTTATGGAGATTGCAGAACCTATTGGTATTATTGCAGGGGTTACTCCTGTTACAAATCCTACTTCTACTGTTTGTTTTAAGTCTTTGATTGCTGCTAAAACTAGAAATGTTATTGTATTTGGATTTCATCCTTCCGCACAAAAATGTAGTGTGGAAACCGCTAAGATTTTATTAGATGCTGCTGTAAAGGCTGGGGCTCCAAAAGATTGTATTTTATGGATTGAGAAACCTTCTATTGAAGCTACTAGTCTCTTGATGAAGCATCCTGATGTCGATCTTATTTTAGCAACTGGTGGAAAGGGAATGGTTAAAGCTGCTTATTCTTGTGGAAAACCTGCATTAGGAGTAGGCCCTGGAAATGTTCCTTGTTATATCCATTCTTCTGCTAAGTTAGATACTAGTGTTAATGATTTGGTTATGTCTAAGTCTTTTGATAATGGTATGATTTGTGCTAGTGAACAAGCCGTTATTGTCGATCTTGATATTCATGAGGCATTTGAAAAATTAATGAAACAAGCTGGATGCTATTTTGTAAATCGAAATGAAAAAAGACTCTTGCAAGAATATATGTTTCATGAAAAAGATGGAAAATATGAATTAAATAGTGAAGTTGTTGGACAGTACCCTTATGATATTGCAAAAAGAGCTGGATTTGATATTCCTTTTGAGACAAAAGTCATTGTTGTCAATGAAATTGGAATTGGAGAAAAATATCCATTCTCTATGGAAAAGTTAAGTCCTATTCTTACTTATTATGTTGTCAATAACTATAATACCGCACTTAACGTATGTGAAAAATTAATTGAATTTGGTGGTATGGGGCATTCTGCTGTAATTCATTCTGAAGACCGAGAGATTATTGATTTATTTTCTGAAGTCGTAAAAGTGGGAAGAATTATTGTAAATTCTCCTTCTACTCATGGAGCTATTGGAGATATTTATAATACAAATGTTCCTTCTCTTACTTTAGGTTGTGGAACTTTTGGAGGAAATAGTACAACAGATAATGTTTCTTCTATTAATCTGGTAAACTTAAAACGAGTTGCGAAAAGACAAGTAAATATGCAATGGTTTAAGATTCCTCCTAAAATCTATTTTGAAGCAGGATCTATTCAGTATCTTTCTAAAATGTCTGGAATAACAAAAGCTTTTATTGTTACTGATCCTTCTATGGTAGAGTTAGGATATGTGGATAAAGTTATTTATCAATTAGAAAAAAGGGATAATATCGTTCATTTTGAAATATTTAGTGAAGTAGAACCAGATCCTTCTTTTGATACTATTGATCGTGGAGTTGCTGCTATGGGGAATTTTCAACCTGATGTGATTATTGCCCTAGGTGGTGGTAGTGCCATTGATGCGGCTAAAGGTATGTGGTTATTCTATGAACATCCTGATGTGGATAAAGAGGGACTTAAATTAAAATTTTTGGATATTCGTAAACGTACTTATAAGTATCCTAAACTTGGATTAAAGGCAAAATTTGTTGCGATTCCTACTACTTCTGGAACTGGTAGTGAAGTGACTAGTTTTGCAGTTATTACCGATAAAAATAATCATATTAAATATCCGTTTGCAGATTATGAACTTACTCCTGATGTTGCTATTATCGATCCTAATTTTGTATATACATTACCTAAAGTATTAACGGCTGATACGGGAATGGATGTCTTTACTCATGCAGTTGAAGCATATGTTTCTAATATGGCAAGTGATTTTACAGATGGGCTTGCCGAAAAAGCAGGAGAACTTGTTAAAAATTATTTAGTAGAAGCTTATCTACATCCTGATCATAAAGTTGCACGTGAGAAAATGCATAATGCTAGTACGATTGCGGGTATGGCTTTTACCAATGCTTTTTTAGGAATTAATCACTCTCTTGCTCATAAGTTGGGATCTGAATTCCATATCGCTCATGGTAGATGTAATGCTATTTTGCTTCCTTATGTTATTCGTTATAATTCGATGCCACCAACAAAGTTTGTATCTTTCCCAAAATATGAACATTTTATAGCCGATCAAAAATATGCAATGTTTGCGAAAAAGATTGGATTAGATATTCAAGATACAGAAGATGGTATTAATCAATTAATTGCCTGTGTCGAAGAATTAAATAAAGCACTTGGTATTCCTGCCTCTTTCCAAGAATATGGACTTCCAGAAGAAGAATATATTTCTAAAGTAGATGAACTTGCTACTAGAGCGTTTGAAGATCAATGTACTACTTCTAATCCAAGACTTCCTTTGGTAATTGAATTAAAGAAGATTTTAATTGATGCTTATTACGGAATTAACTTTTAGATTCTATCCTTATCAAAAAGTATTTTATTTGTAAAAAGATAACTTTGTTTATCTTTTTTCTTTTTGTTCCTTATGATATAATGAATTTATACTAGGAAGTGGTTGTATGCGTGAAGTCATTAGTAAAGAAGAACAGAGAGAGGTTCGAAAAAAGCAAATTACTTTGTTGGTACAGTCTTACTATGAAAGACTTCCTTTCTTACAATATGAACCTTTAAATTTATTGATTGAAAAAGCATTAGATTTATTTTTAGATAGTGATCTTACGATTGATGAGATTAATGATAAATTATTAGAGGCGATTGCTAGTAGAAAAAAAGATTTAGATGATCGTTATGATAGTGAAAAAGTACGAGAAAATCATGAAGTGATTTATGGTCAATTAGAACAACTTGCTAGAGAACTGAATGCTGCTGGGGTTGATTATCAATTAGCTGGTGCTTTGTGTGGATATCTTTCTTATCAGGAAGAGTCTAGTAGGTGTCATGATGATATTGATCTTTATGTCAATGAAAAAGATCTTGGTAAATTTCATCAAGTTTGTGATCGGTTGGGTCTTTCTTTTTCTGATCGAAGATTTGACTCTCCTCGTGTTTTAAAGAATGAAAAACCTAGTGGAGAGCATGAGGTTGTTGCAAGCAATCCAGAGGATTCATTCCACGTTGGAGTATTTCCTTTTGAAAGGAAGGAAAATGGTGAAGTCGTTACAAAAAACTATTATCATGCAGAAGATGGATCTCCTTGGGTTCGAGAAGAAGTTTTCTCTTCCGATGCTGCACATGAGATTTTCGGTCATCAAGAAGTTGACTTTAGAGGAACTCCTCTTACCATTACTCCACCAGAATATATTTATCATTTAAAAACGTATACTGCAAAACAAAAAGATCAATATGATATGCAATTTCTAGATAGCAGAATGGATGGGAATCGGTATGACAAAATTGTAAGACTATGTCATGAGGGAAAATCCGTTCAAAATATTCCAATTTCTTCTAAACCTTTTCAAGAACAAGTGGACTCTGTTCGAGGAGAAGATGAAGAAAGAGAATTACAACAGATGCTTTCTGATCATGGTATGTTAAATGATGATTCTAAAAATAATTCCAGAGAAAAGGAGGGAGCAAAAGTGTTTGTTAAAAAGAAAGATGAACCAGTAGAAGCTCATCAAGAACAGCAAGCTACTAGTAATGAAGATGGTTTCATTAGTAATACCATTATTACTACACTTGCATTAATTACTTTTGTGTTATGTTTTATTGGTATTGCTGTACTTTACCTTATTCAAATGTAGAAAGTTACTCATACATCGTTATGGGTTTTCTTTTTTTATGGTAGAATATGTTATGAGGTTGATGTTATGGAACTTTATAAAAATTGTGTGATTTGTCCTAGAAAATGTGGAGTCAATCGTTATGAGAAAGTCGGAGTATGTGGAGCTTCTAATAAACTAAAGGTCGCTTACTATAGTCTTCATATGTGGGAGGAACCTGTTTTATCGGGAGAACGTGGAAGTGGGACTGTTTTCTTTTCTCATTGCAATTTAAAATGTATCTATTGTCAAAATAAAAAAATTAGTCTTGATGGATATGGAAAAGAAATCTCTAATAAAAAATTAGGAGAGATTCTATTAGAGTTACAAGAGAGAGGTGCTCATAATATTAATCTAGTAACCCCTACTCATTATGCTCCGAATATTGCTGGAGTATTACGAAAAATTAAAAATAAAGAGCTTAAAATTCCTGTTGTTTATAATACTAGTAGTTATGAAAATGTTGGTACTTTAATGATGATGAATTCTCTTGTGGATATTTATCTTGCGGATCTACGTTACTATGATGATTCTTTAGCAGTTACTTATTCACAATGCCCTCACTATTTTGAGACTGCTACTATGGCAATTGATGAGATGTATCGACAAGTTGGAAGTCCTGTGTTTGATGATAAGGGAATGATGCAGAAGGGTCTTATCGTTAGGGTTCTTATTTTACCAGGACATTTGGAGGATGCTAAAAATATTATTCGTTATTTGTATCAAACTTATCACGATGATATCTTTATTAGCATTATGAATCAATATACTCCAGTGAATCCTTGTATTTATCAACAACTAAATCGAAAATTAACGCCTGAAGAGTATGACGAAGTGATTCATTATGCATTAGAGCTTGGAGTTTCCAATGCTTTTATTCAGGAAGAAGGAACGGCAGATGAGAGTTTTATTCCTGATTTCAATACCAATGTTTTGTGAGTAATTTGTGAAAATTGCTCATTTTCTTTGTGTTTTTGTTGATTTGTGTTATTATTATTTTAGGAGGTTATAAAATGAAGAAATTAAAATATTTATTTTTATTGATTGCTCTTCTTGTTGTTCCTTTCGTTGCTTTTGCTGAAGGAGAAGAGGCAACTTCTGATTCAGGAGAGACAGGTGAGGTAGATAACCGTGTTGTTGTATACTTCTTCCATGGTGATGGATGTCCTCATTGTGCAGAAGCTGAAGAATGGTTTGATTCTATTCAAGAAGAATATGGTTCTAAATTCCGTATTGAACCATATGAGACTTGGTCTGATGAAGACAATGCGACTTTAATGCAACAAATTTCTGATGCAAGAGGAGATAATGCTACTGGTGTTCCTTATATTATTATAGGAGATAAGTCATGGGTAGGATTCAATGCTGATACTATGGGAGACGAAATTAAAGCTCAAATTGATCAAGTATATGAAACACCTGTAGAAAGTAGATATGATGTTTTATCTGCTGTTGATGGTACAACTGAAAAGAAAGAAGAAAAATCTAGTACAACTGATGTCATTGTTATTGTTACTATTCTTGTAGTTGCAGCTGGTATTGGATTTGGTCTATATGCTGCTAGAAAGCAAGTAGCTGCGTAGGAAATCAAAAAGTTCACATAACAAGTACCTAGATGGGTATTTGCATGTGAACTTTTCTTATGCAACAATTAATTTTTGACCAACGGATAGAAGGTTGTTTTCAAGTCCATTTAGTCTTTTTAATTCTTCTACTGTTAGATTAAATTTTTTAGAAACAGACCATAAGGTGTCACCTGGTTCTACTATGTAGATGTTTGATGACTCTTCTGGTGGAATATTCTTTTTCGGTACTAATAGTTTTTGACCGATCTGTAGAGTTAGATTGGTTAAGTTATTTAGTTCAATTAAATCTGGAACGGTTATATTGTATTTTTGGGAGATTAGCCACAAGCTATCTCCTTTTTGTACGACGTATACATCATAGTCGGATGGAGATGGTTCTGGGGTTGTTGGAGGAGAAATGGTTTCCCCTACTCCTGGAATATAGAGTTGTTGTCCTATGGATAAGGTGTTTGTTGTTAGAGAATTTGCTTCTATAATATCTTCAATCGATGTATTAAACTTTCTAGAAATAGAGTATAGGGTATCACCTTTTTCTACTGTATAGTAAGTTCCAGGTATTGGCCCTGGAAGAGGAGTTTCTTCCTCTTCTTTATCCTTTAGATATAAGACTTGTCCTATTGTTAAGGTGTCTGTTTCTAAGTTATTGATTCGTTTTAAGTCTGGTATTGAGATTTGAAATCTCTTGCTTATAGAATATAGAGTATCTCCTTTTTGTACGATGTAGGTTTCTTGAGATGTTTGTTCTGTATTGGCAGAGTATGGATATCCTAGGTATTCGCAGATGGCTTCTACTACTCCTTCTGCGTATAGCAAGGCATCCCTTTTTAGTTTTGCCGCGTCTTTTGCATTATCAATAAATCCATATTCTACAAGGACTGGTTCTGTTACATCGGTCTCTCTTAGGATGTAGTAGTAATCTTTATTAGGGTTTTCTGGTAATCTTCGTTGGTATACTTTTCTTTTTATTTGCCCTTTAGAACCGATTTTATCTAGTATTAGGTTAGCGAAGGTAGAGTCATTCTTAAGAGAGAATACGACTTCGGCGCCTGCGCCACCTGAAATTGACCCTAGTGGTTATTATTATCAATTAGTTTTTTTATTGCTTCTTCATATTGATATTTATTTATAATTGTACTTTTATTATACTCATGTTTTAATTCTGTAACCAATTTCATTAAATCTTTTGTAAAGTCATCGAAATTATTGTTTTCATCTATGACTTTATTTACTAATTCTTTCCAATTATTATCAATTTTTATAGCTTGTTCTACTGTCATATTTTTTCTCCTTTCTTTTTCATTTTATTTTACCATACCTTCCGTAAGGATTTCTTACTAAATTCTTATCAGTGTATTTAAAGGTATAGTCATCAAGAATTTGATATTTGAACTTAATTGTTATATTTCGATTTTCATCTGCTTCTATTCTATCTATTATGGTAAATAACAAGTCTCTATTTGGTTTTTCTAAATTTAATAATTCTTTTATCTTCTTTGTATAATTTGGTATCTTATTAGCATTATTTTTCCTTTTCATAATTTCTAATTCTACTTCTTCTAGTTTATCTTTAAGTTTTTTCATTTTTTGCTCATAAGGAGATACTATCATTTTATAAGAGTCTAAAGAAATGTTACCATCAATTCGATCTTGATAAACTGTTTGAATATTAGAAGATAATTTTAAAATGTCTTTTTCAATATCTTTTTTTATTTCATCTAGTGATTTAGTACCAGAATTGGTTCTATTTATAATTTCGTTATTTAATTCTTTAATACTTAATCCTTTAAATAAATCGGATAATAATTTATTTAATTCTTCTAATACTTCTTCTTCAAAATATTCATAAGGGAAAAAATGCGTTTTGCATCTTCCTCTAATGGGATCTCTAGCATATCTATTACAATTAATAGTCCAGTAGTTATGATTCTTTCTATAAATTACTCCTAACCGATTCCCACATTCTTTACAGAAGATTAATCCCTCTAGCAATCTTGTTGGTCTTTTTGTTTTTTTTTCAACTTTTCGATTATGATTATCTCTTTTTTTATTAATAATCCTAAATGTCTCTTTATCTACTAATGGTTCATGAGTATTTTCTACTATTACCCATAAACTTTGGTCAAGAGTTATTTTCTTTTTAGATTTATAACTAATATTGGTCTGAGTATGTTGTACCATATCACCAGTATACATTCTGTTACTCAATATTTTTTTTACTGAATGTATTGTCCACTCATTTTTTTCTTTTACTCTAGAAGATATTGGTAAATTCTTATAAGCACTTGGTGTTGGTGCACCTAATTTAGTAAGTCGAGTAGCTATTTCTGATATTCCTATATCATTTGCTCTCCATTCAAACATTTGCTTAACATAGTGAGCTGTATTAGGATCTATTATTAAATGCCCTTTATCTTCTGGGTCTCTCATATAACCATAACACGGTTTGCTCCCAATAAATTTACCATCTTTTCTTTTAGAATCTAATACATTCCTTATTTTTAATGAATTTTGTTTACTATAATAATCATTACAAGCAATAATAAATGTTGACGAATCATTACTTGCTTGATTTTTCATACTATCATAGTTTTCAACAATAGATATAAATCTTACTTTGTTTTCTGGAAAATATGTTTCAATATAGTAACCCGTCATTACATGATCTCTACCTAGCCTTGATAAATCTTTTACTACTACAAGATTAATCTTTTTATTTTTTATATCTTCCATCATTCTTATAAATCCAGGTCTATCAAAATTTGTTCCTGAATAGCCATCATCTACATACTCATCTATTAAATTAAATCCATTTTTTAAACAATAGTCTCTTAATATTTCTTTTTGATTAGTAACACTTTCGCTATCTGACTCATATTTTTTATCTTTATCTTCTTGAGAAAGTCTAATATAAATACCAGCATTATAATTCATATTTGTTAAGTAACTATAATTCATTTTCTACCTCCTCATTCTATAGCACTTAACTTTCTTCGAGACAAGTGCATCTTACCATGATAAATAAAAATAAGCAAATCACTAGAACTGTTTTTCTTCTAGAATTTGCTTTAATAAATAATTTAATATTAATTCTTTAAAAATTTCTTTTTTATCTTCTTCCATACTTAAATCTATGTCCACAATAAAAGGTTTATTCACTAGAATCACCATCCTTAAATTGACCAAGTAATTCTTCTAGTTCAGCAAGTTCTTCTTCAGTTGGTGGAATAGATTCGCATCTTTTACCATTCCAAGTTTCAACTCCATCATAATCAATTCCAATAATAGGACCATTTGCACTAATGAAATCATATTCTTCTATCTTTGTAACAGTAACATAATTATGTATCTTTTTATTTTTATCTTGATATGAATTTAAATATCCTTTCAAATAAACATTTTTACCCAATAAAAAAAGACCTTTATTATTCTCATAAAGATCCTTATAAACTTTTAAACTAGCATATACTAAATTATCTTTTTCTTTTGGTGAATACTTTTTACAAGTAAGTCCCAAAATAATGTATTTATTGTTAATTAAAATATTGTTTATATTTCCTGATAATAACACCTCATTATATGTCATAAACAAAACCTCCATTGAATTATATATATAATTTTTTATTTATTATTTTTCTTTTAATTAATATATTATACATGCACAATAATTCATTTATTTTATGCATATCGTTGCATACTAACTTGAATCATCTTGCACATCTATATCTTGATTTATATATATCCTTCGTTGAATTAAATCGTTATTTCTAACTCTTTTTATATCAATATATCCTCTTTCTTTTAATCTATTTAAAGAGTAATTAATTGTTCTTACTTTAACAAAAGATAAATTTGATAATACTTTATTAGTTGCAAAACAATAACCATTTAATCTACTAAGATTATAAATATTGCCAAATAAAAAGCAGTCTGATTTAGTCAAACTGCTATCTTTCATTAGTTCTCTAGGAATAAGTATAAAATCTTTTTTCAAATACAATTTTCTCCTTTCTAAATGTCCCAAAAATATCATTTTTTAATTGATATTTTTGTATCAGGATAAGACGATGGTACCACAACATATATTTCACCTATGTAAAATCTATGTTTCTAATGGTACCAAACCTATTTTGCACTTGCAAAATTTATCCCAAATAAGTGATTGAATCTTAATTAATCCTTTATATATAAGCAAAATAAAAATCCCAATATTTATAATATTGAGATTTCAATGGGATATAAAGCATTCTTTTTATATACCTCATTATATATAATTTTCACCTATTATAGAAACTTTAACATAAAAAATTGTAATTGTCCATTCGATTTAAAAGTGATTTTAAATGTTATTTATACTTCGCAAAACATATATTTTATCCTTTATTTTCAAGGATTTTTTTAAATTAAATTTATGTATATTTTAAAAAAATAATTAAAAATTATTTATATTTTAAGTTTTTAATATCTATATTCCATAATCCTAATTTACCATTTATCTCTTTATCATAATCAATCTTTTTCACATTTTTTAATTTCCAAGCATAACCACTTCTATATTTTGCACCATATGCTATATTATTTTCATTCATTATTTTACTATTTAATTTTTCATTAAATTCTAGGCAATCTTCTATTTCGGCTTCAGCAATAATTCTTTTTGATGGATAATCTAAATTTAAAAATTTAAATTTTTCCATTTCTTTTTTATCGACACCGGCTCCAGCATGGATTAATACTTTACCTCTATAATTAGTTTTCCAAGACCTAAATTCATATTTTTTTATTCCTTCTGCAACTAGGGTAGCCCATGGTTGTTTTAATGTTAATATTTTCATAAATAATCACCATTATTATTTTATCACAATCATTCTCATAATTCTTATGAATTTATACTCAGTATGTTATAATGTATATGGAGGGATAATATGGTATTAGATAAAGTAATGTTTGATAAACTGCACTCATTTTCAGAAAATATTTGCCATGACTTTAATATAAAAGAACCTACAGATAGAGATTCACTTATTAAATATCTTAGTACTTTGCAGAAAGGCATCGATATTGGGGAAATTAATTCTTCATTTATAGGATTGATGTTATATGATTTTGTATCATCTAAAGAAACACGTGATAGACATACAACTGCGAGAATTTTTGAAGATATTTTTGGAGAATTAGTAGGGGCAAAAGCTACCGATACTTCATCTAGAGTTAATCCTATTGCTCCAAATTATATTAAAGTATATGATAATTTATGTAGTAATGTTGATTGGTCAGTTAGTCATGATTTAGCAGGTAATAAACGAGAAAAGGCAGATCATAGAATAGACCAATATGAATTATCTATTAAAACATTAAAAGGAAAGCTTTATAATAAAGAAGGTAGAATTGTTAATAATGATTTTAATGATGAAATTAATATAGGTTCTCTATCACACAGAGCATTATTTATTGGATTAACAGATAAAGCTCTTAGCGATAGAAAAGGAGGATTAGGATCTCCAAGACAAACAATTCCACTACTCAAATCCATAAAAGAAAATAATAAATTTGATGAATTTAAAAGCAGAATAAATGACTATGTAAAATACGTATATAGCGATGATTTATTAATTGTATATAAATCAGGGTATAAAATGAAAATAACTTTAATTCCATCAGAATCTTTTGTAACCGCTATTACGGAATCTTTAAATGATGAAAATGGTGGCATAAATTCATTTACAAAAATATGGTATAGATGGGAAAATAATAATTTAAGAATAAGATATACAGCATTAATGGACATGATTAAAAAACTAAACTTAAAATATTTTGATACAATTTTTAACTTAGAAAAAGTATTTGAAAACAAAGAATTTATAGATAATATAATTATTCTAGAAAAATTAATAGATCAAAAAATAGAAGATTTAATTTAAAAAATCTTCTATTTTTATTGGAAAAATTTTGGCAATGTTATATGCCATTAAAACTGGAACAGCATTTCCTATTTGTCTATAACAAGCAGACGTGCTTCCTAAAAATAAAAATGTATCAGGAAAAGATTGTATTCTAGCAACTTCTCGAACGCTCATTCTTCTATTATATTCAGGATGAGGAATAATTAATGGGCCTCCTGTACCACTACCTCTTCCCATTATCGTTGGAGAATATTTATCCCAATATGTTGGTCTATTTCCAACCATATGTGCTTTTTTTTGATTCAATTTACATTTAGATGATGTGTGATTCAGTACTTCACTATTATCAATATTTGTTTCTTCGGGTAGTCCAAAAATTGTATCTCTTAATGTTTGATACTGATATTTTATATTTTGATCAAAATAATCATTAATATTTATTTTTTTATTATTACACAATTTATTAAACATATCTGTAACGACTAAGTATGTATTTTTAGGTTGCTTAATATTACTATTCTTTGAATGAGTCTCTTTTACTAATAACCTCTTTTTTTTCTTTTTTGAATCAGCAGGTTTGTCTGTAATGGGCATTTTAATTTTTGATGCATAATCATTCCTTACTCCAAAAATTATGACCCTTTCACGATTTTGTGGAACACCATAATTTAATGCATTTAAAACATTATAATATACTGTATATCCATCACCAATTGATTCAATATCTTTAATAATCATTTCTAAAATTTTTCCCTTTTCCATATTTTCTAAGCCTTTAACATTTTCTAATAATATAAATTTAGGATTTTTTATTTTGATCATTTTTAAAACTTGCAAATACAAATAATTTCTTTCATCTTCCATACTTCTGTTAATATTGGCTATAGAAAAACCTTGACAAGGAAATCCTCCAATAACTATATCTGCATCAGGTATTTCTTTTTTTAATTTTTCTTCATCTTGATTTAAGTATTCTAATATATCACCTCTAACAACTTTATGCTTATTAAATCTATTAAAGTTTTCTTCATATGTATCCACTGCATAGTCATCAAAATCATTTGCCCATACTATTTTATGACCAGCTAAAGAAAAGCCTAAGTCTAATCCACCAGCTCCTGAGAACATTGATATAACCTTCATTTTTTTATCACTCCTAACTGACTTTTATTTAGTTATTTTAAATCTATTTCTTCTTCAGCCTTATTGTATAATTCAATTTTATTTTCAACATCAACTTTTGTAACGAGCCATTTTCTTAAAGAACAAAGTCTTATAAAATCATCAATTCTATTTATTCCATTTATTTCTTTTAATGTAATTACAATTCCAAATTTTATTCCCTCTCCATCTCTTTTTTCCAATCGCTCTTTAGTTTTAATACTTATGCCCCATAATTCATTTGAATACCTTTTTTTAGGCTTAGAACCATCTTTTAATATTTCAATTATGTGTTTTACATTATCCCACTTTCTATAATTTTTTCGTGCATTACCTTCATACATATAGTGACCTTTTTCAGTTTGATAGTTATTATTTATTGTTTTTATATGACCCTTGTCATCAATTCTGCCAAATGATAAATCTAGTTCTGTATTAGTGTAATCTACACCTTGATTTCTTGAACAATTGGGAAAATAACATAATGTGGCCCTTGAAATAAATGGATATTTATTATTATGTAATGGAACTGGAATATCATATGTATATGTATCATATTTTTCTGAAATTCCTTCAATAACAAATTTTATTTCATCATCTTTAGAATTTATGATATCCTCTATTCTTTTTGGAACAACACCATATCCTAATAATGGAGCCTCTTCTTGATTAATTATTTCTTTCCAATTTGTTGCAGAATCAATTATTAGGGCTTTAGCTACTTCTCTACTTAATCCTAAAATGTCAATTAAATAAGACATTTTTCTAGAAATCCATGGAGCTGCAAATGATGTCCCAGCTAATAAACATTCCCCACAAGAATTACAAGCTTTAATATAATCATTTTTATCTCCACCATAGTAACATATATCTGGCTTATTAAAAAAGGATAATACTAAGCCCTTCCTAGAGTATGATGCTGGAGTACCCTTTGAGTTAACAGAATTAACAACCAATGCATTTATTGAATCAGCAGGTGCACCAATCATTTCTACATTTTCTTTTTGTTTATTAGTTCCAGCAATTACAAATATAACATTATTTTCATATTGAATTTTATCCAATATGGCTGCCTCAGGTGATATAAAATTAGGATTAATCTCAAGAGCTGAACCAAGCGATAAATTCCAAACTTTAATATCTCTATTAGTTTTTACTATCTCCTTAATGTGTCTTAATATAGCAAATGAACTCATTTGCTTAGAAAGGGCAACACCAAAATGTCTAACTTTAAATCTGCCACATCCATCATCCAGTTCTGGATTTATATTTGGGCCATCTACTATAATAGATGATACCGCTGTGCCATGATCCATATCTTCTGAAGATGTTTCTATATCATCAGAAATCACTTTATGATATTCAACCCAATTTGAAAAATAACTTCTGGTATCAAATAATGTATCAATTACTCCAATTGTTGGTTCATTGCTAGGATTTGGTAATTTAGGAATAGTGTCATTATCTAAAGTAACAAAATCATCTTTTGACAATTCTGAAATATCACTTAAAGTCATTGCAATTAAATATGGTGCTTTCATTTTTAATAAATCTAATTGATCTGGCGTTAGTAATACCGTTGAATCTTCTTCAATAATTCTCTGAGACAAAATATCTATACCTAATTTATTCATTATTTCTTTTATATTATCATCAGTTTTATACAAAGTAACTAATGCATTATCACTTATAATATCGCTATTGTCGGGTAAATCAAACTTTTCTACATAATACGCATCTACAATTATTTGATTAAAGGCTGACTTAGAAAGACCTACTTTTTTTAAATAATTAGATAAATCATCTAGATTGTCTAACTTTTGTTGAGAAACTACACCAGACATTTTTTCTTTGACACATTTAATAACTAAATCTAATTTATTAATAGAAGTATTTAATGAAGATAGATGTAGATAATGTGTAATGATATGCTTTGGAGCTTCTTTATTAGTAAATTTTGCACCAACTATTGTGTTGTTTGTTGTTTTACCAGGCTCACGAATAATTGCAGATATCCTATTACTTTTTGCTATTATATCAATGTAATACACACTAATTAATGCACCATTAACTACATTTTGCGTATTCCAAAAACTATATAATTTCTTTAATTGAAATAATAAAGTCTCTAAATGTTCAACCAAAACTATTGAACTACCAGGAAGTACAGCAGGTCCTGGAGTTGAATTATTTGTTCTCTGATGAAATTGTCCTTTTAATTGAAGTAAGCTATTCATATTCTAATCTCTCCATTCTCTAGAAACCTGACTTTTAGAAATTCCCGTAATTATTTCAATTTCTCTAACTGTAAATCCTAGTTTTTGTAAATCCTTTAATTGTAATTTTCTATCTTTGTTTATTTTCTTATACAATGTTTTTAAATAGTCTAATTCACGGTCAGGATCACTAAAAGCAATAGATGTCTTTATTAAATTTCTTAAATCTCCAGGATATGGAATTGGATTCATTAAATTAATTATCTTTTTAAATAATTTTATATTTCTTCCAGCCTTTTTAAATTTTAAAAGCATTTCATTTAAAATATACTCAGCAACCTCCAACAAATCATCTCTTGAATAATTATTAAAATTAATTATAGAATCAAATCTTCTTATTAGCGCCTTATCAAATGAAGAAAATAAATTAGTAGTTGCAATAAATAAAATATTGTTATTTAATTGATCTAATTCTTTCAGAATTGTAGAAGTTGCTCTTCCCATTTCCCTTATATCATTATCATTCATTCTATCTAATGCTATGGCATCTATCTCATCAAAAAGTATTATTACTTTTTCTGGATGAGGCATTTTTTTAATTTCATAAAACAATTCCGTAATGTTTTTAGCGGTTTGACCAAGTTTACTATCAATAACTATACTGAAATCCACAGAAAAAATATCTCTTTCTAAGATCCTTGATAATTGCCTAACCGTTTCAGTTTTACCTGTTCCAGGAGCTCCTTCAAATAAAAATTTATTGACACCAACATTATGTTTAACAGCATGTATTAATCCAACAATATCATCTTTTATGCTTTCTGGTAAAGGAAATGGTTCTTTACTTGGAGATATTTTTTTAAAAAAAACCAAATCCGATTTATCAATTTGTGGTACAAAAGTATTTACATCAGAAAGAAGAGCAAGTATATATTCTGATAATTCAACATCACCAGTTTTATCAAAATATTTTGCAATTTCATATGCCTCATTTCTAAAATATTCATCATTATTTTCTGTATGATATTTAATTAAATTTAATATATTCTTCTTCTTCATATTATCACCTATATACATTATATATCTTCTGGGACATTTTTGCAATATTTGGGACATATTTTTATCGTTTGTTTTTTGTAATTTCTGTAAAATCATAAAAAAGATAACTTATTTTTAATAAATTATCTTTAAAATCAAAATTTTCTCGAAGAAAGTTATTTTACTACAAGAGCCTTTTTCACCTCCTGCATTTATGTGATTAGATACTAGTAATGTGTTTTGATATCCTCTTTTTAACTCTTTTATTCGATCAATTCTTTTATCTTTTGGTAAGTATTCATCTTGATCTCTTGTAATTACTACGGGTACTCCTAATTCTTTTAATCGATTATACATATATGTCGATATCTCTAGTGTTAAATCTTTCTCTTCTAATCCATTCCCTACTGCACCGCTATCGATACCCCCGTGACCGGCATCAATTATTACCAATTCATTCTTCATAAATAAAATCACCTAAAATAATTTATGCTTATTTCAGGTGATTGCTAACGAAAGAAGGTATTAATATTTATATTCTTAAGTCTTCATTGCTTAATACTTTTTATTTCGTAATCTATTTTTAAAAAAACTATTAATGTTAAATCCATACTGATTAAATATTTTTGAAAAAATTATGTAATATTATTTATTATCTTTTTTATCTTTAGGTTTAAAATTAATTATTTTAGTTTTTCCACTATCATTAGGTTTTTTATCTTCATCAACATTAATTATTGAATATAAGTCTGCTGGTTTTGAAGAGAACAATTGATTCATCATAATTTTTCTTACATTCAAGTAAACTATTCTTTCTTTTAAATTATTCTCTATTTCATACTGAATCATATCTTCTATTACTTCTTCATCAAAATCGAAACTAAATTCTTCTTCGGATGAATATGGATTGTCATAATGTTCCACTTTATCTTTTACACCTAGTTCTTTGGCTACAAAGTATAATAATTCGGTTTCAGACATACTACTTTCCGATATACTCATATATTCATGGATCATATTAAGCATACTATTATATCTCTTTGCTTCATCAGCCATTTTATATTTGTTCCAGTTTGATTGGATATTTCTTATTTCATTTCTAATATTACTAATTAAATCAAGATGGGTACTTATATATGAACTTAGCATTGAATCATAATATCCAATAAAATTAATTATATAATTGTTTATTCCTTTTTCCTCTATTTTTAGAGGTGATTTAAATTGATTATGGAGCATTGTTTCAAAATTAATGTCATTATCTTTTATAATCTCATCAATCATTTTTTTGGCATAATATTTTAATATAATATCACTACCATTATAAGAATCAAAGATGAGTAAAAATCCCTTTCCTATCTTTGCTTCTAAATTAGGATCTTCTGCTTTTGCAATTTCTATGGCTACTCTTTTTGCACAATACGCGGTTTCACTTGATACTTTATATTTATTAGATAAATCATTAGGTAACAATTCAGACATCAAAATATTTAATTCTATTCTTTCTATTTCTGAATCCACGTTGTTCAAATAATAATCTGCTACTTTTTTTATGAATTCAGCATCATACCAAAATTTTAATACTAAAAACTTAACAAAATTATAATCTTTCTTTAATCGTTCAGAACACGAAAAATAAATGTTTGGATTATTAGTATTATTTATAACTTCCATTATAAAATCTTTATCATTCTCTAATTGTTCTCTAGAATAGTTTCCTAACTCTTCACCATTAATGTATTTTCTAACTAAAGAAATATCTATTTTTATCATTAAAATTCCTCCTTATATTTCTGAATATTCCTACTTCTTCTAAGTTTTCTTAATGCCTTGTTTTCTACTTGTCTAAGTCCTGTTCTTGTAATCCCATGTATATGACAAACATCATCTATATGCATTGGATCGTTGTTATCTAATCCAAATCTTTCATGTATTATTTTCTTCATTCTTTCATTTGTAAGTACTTGATCTACTTCTTCAATAAATTTTTCTAACATAATCTCTCTTATTATATTGTCTTCTATATTTGAATTATCTGAAGTTTCAGTTGGAAAAGTTTCTACTAATCCTAGATTAATTATTAGTCTTATGTAGTTACTTATTTTCGTTTTTCCTAATCGTATATCTTCTTTATCTGTTCTTATGTTGTTGTATGCTGCTTCCAATAAGGGAATTAAATGGATAGCATAATCATATGTAAAAAATGACCATTTGTTGGTATCATAATATTTTTCTTTGATAACATTTTGAAAATTTATATTTGGCGCGCTATTTTTAAGTTCTACATACAATATGAAAAGTTCCACAAAAAGGTCTGCAGAAATACCAAACTGTTCATTTACTACTATTTCATCACCACATAAAATATTGCAAACAGTATTAAGAAATGTTGAGGTAAATATGAGTGAATATTTATTTACTTTTAATAAATCACCACTATATATTTTTTTGATCCAAACTTCATTAAATGCACTAATTATGTCATTCATATCATAAGAGGTGGAGGTAAGTAGCTCTAAGTTACTTCTTTTTATATATTCATAGACAACATAAAGTGTTCCTAATACAAGTCTATCCATATATAATTTTTTTTGTTTTTCATCAGGGGTATTTATTGCTTTTCTATATAGTTCTTGAGCATCTACTATTTTTAATCTTTCAAATGAAGATATTTGATCATACCATTGTTTTAATTCTTCCATATTAATCCATGTTTATAGTTCATCTTTATTAAAAATATTACTCATGTCTTCTAATGAACTTTTTACCTTTAATAAATTTTCTTTCATTACAAATTACCCCTTTTTATTTGTTTAAAATCTTTCTTTTAATAGTTCTTTTGCTATTCAATGAACAAAAATAATTTCCGTCTTCTGTATCTAAATCAAATGTAAAATCTTCGTTCATTTGCTTGGATATGTTTTCTAATACCTTAATCTTTCTTTCTGAATCTTCATCTGTTAATTTCCCAAACATTCCAATACTAATATTATTTTCTCCTCTATTGTGAATCAAATTCCAGTTTAAAATATCACTTTCAAAATAAGGATTATATGTCATTAAAATATGTTCCATAGGAATTATAATTCCATTTTGATGTAGAATTAAAGGAATCTCCCTATCAATATATAACGTAGAATTTCTTTTTCCCATTGTTTCTGCAAAAGGGGATATTACACGAATCCCTTGCTGTGATAATGAATCATATTGTCCCTTACCAATTTCCAAAATATCATCCACCGAATTATCAAATCCTAAAAACTTTAGATAGGATTCATAGATATTTAATAAAGATTTCTGTCTCATAATCCAATCGGCGAAATCGTTAGAATATATCTTGTTAATATTCGTTATCTCTATACCATTTGCTTCACAAAACTGTTTAAATAAACACCATATATATTTTTTAAACATATCTTTCTCCTGCCCTTTCTTCCAAAAGCACTAGTATTATACTTCAAAAGATGGTATAATTAAATTACTAATTTTTCATATTAGATATAACTACTGGTTATATGAGGTGTTATTATGAATATCAATTTAGAATTATATAAAACTTTTTATTATGTTGCAAAAAATGAAAATATTTCTAGGGCTTCAAACGAATTGTTAATTAGTCAGCCTGCTATCAGTAAAGCAATTAAATCTTTAGAGGAACAACTTGGTACAAAACTATTTATAAGAAAAAGAGATGGTATGGAATTAACAGAAGTAGGAGAAGTATTTTACAAAAAAATAAAGGATGCTATGGAAATCATCTTATCTGCTGAAAATGATTTAGAGGTTTTAACAAGTATGGAATCTGGTATAATTAATATAGGTGCTAGTAAAACAATTCTTCATGAATTTCTAATGCCATATATTATAGATTTTCATAAAAAATATCCTAAAATTAATATTAGGATATTTTCTGATAAAATAACTGATTTAATTACAAAGTCAAAAATGGGAATCATAGATGTTATATTTACAAATATGCCAATCAATTTGCCAAGTAATTTTGATTCAGCAAAAATAATGACATTACATGATTGTCTTGTCGCTAATAATTCATATCTCTATTTAAAAGATAAAAAAATGGATAAAAAAGACATATCAAAATTACCTCTTTTAATTTTGGCAAAAGGGGCAACTACAAGAATTAGACTCGATGATTATTGTATTGAAAATAATATTGAGATTCATCCACAAATGGAATTCGGAAGTAATACTTTGATAAAGGAGTTTACTGAGGCTGGTTTTGGAATTGGATTGTTAACGGAAGAACATATAAAAGAAGAATTAGATAGTGGAGAACTTTTTAAACTGGATCTTGAATTACCATTAAAAGAAAAGTATTTGGGAATGATTTGGAATACAGATAATAAAAGTCTTGTTACAAAGAATTTTATTCAATATATAAAAGATAACATTAATCAATAATGTTATCTTCTTTTTGATGGACCTTGTGCAAATATTTCTTTCAAGCCAAAATTTAATTCTTTGTTTAATAATTCTTCTAATTCTTTATATGCTCCACTTGATGCTTGATAGCCGCCATTTAAAGTAGATGAAATAGCTAAATTGCATAGTTCTTTTTCAATTGGTGAAAAAATTCTTTTGCCTTTTTCATTTTCAATACTTTTAACTATTGATCCTTCATTCCCTTGTAATGCCTTCCTAAATCTATTTAATGTTTCTATTCTTTCTCCATTATTTGTAACTATGCTCTCCGATTTTCCAGTGTATATGGAATTGGGCACATATATTCCTTTATCATTTTTATAATAATTTTCAACAAACGTTCTAAATATGAAGTCTTTCTTTTGCTTTCTTATATTGATTAAATCTCTTAGTATCATTCTTACATCAAAACTGCTGTCTACCACATTATCATTGTATCTAGTTGGGAATATAGATACATATTTTTCGTTTTCAGAATTAATTCCATGATCTAATTGAACTAAACAAAAACAGGTTTTAAAAAAATCTCCTCTTATTAATGAGCTTGTTTTTAATATTATTTTTTCCCAAGGAAATAATTGATATAGTTTTCCATTTTCTTCCACTAATCCACCATCTGCTATTATTCTTTCTTTATTATCTAATATTGCTTTTAATATAGCAAATGCAGAAGAGTTTTCATTAATTGGATAATATACTGAACCATCTGCTCTTACTCTTGAAAAGTATCTTTTTGTAGTTTCAGATAATATTTCTCCTTTTTGTATTCCTAGTAAATGTGGCAAATTATTTCTATTAATTTCGTAATAAAAGTCAAATTCAGAATCATCTTCTAATACCACTTTATTCATAACCGAATTACTTTTTTCTATTGGGGCATTCGGATTTTTTGTATAGAAAAATTTGTAAGTATCCACACATAATTCTAGATTATCGAATAAGTTTTTCATGACCTGCTTCATAATCTCATACGTAGATTGTGACCAAAGTATATCTTCTGCTCCAGGATAAGAAGATAAAATAATATTGTGACTTTCATCAGTAGTGGTTTTGGTCATTCCTTTTCCATCATCTCTAACATAGGTTATTGTTGGAATTCTCCTGCCACTTGTGTAAGTATCAAGTCCCTTTGCCTCTGTAACTTCGGCCAAATAATATGTTCCATCCTTTTTTTGTCTTAAAATTTGTCTTTTATCTTTTGGTGACCATCTTTCGAATTCCTCCTCTAATTGAATATTTGAAGCTTTTGAAGCTTCAATTAAATGTATTAAGGATGCTTCATCAAATGTAAATCTTTTATTTAATTCATTTGCAATTTTATCTAAGTCTGAATCAATTATTTCCTGAAGCCCATTATCAAATCCCATTTTTTCTGCGATATTTAAGAATAATGATTTTATTTCATCTTGTTTTTTTGTTGCTATAGCGGCTTCTATTGGCATATTAAAATGAATTTCAGATAGTCGATCAATAATTAGTCGGCTTAATTTCTTATATATGTTTTCAATGGCGTCTATTACTTCTGTTTCTTCTTCATCAAGAATTCTATAAGATTCAAGTTCTGATATTAAATAACTAGAATTTTTTTTAATTATTTGCGTTAAAAAATCTATATTCATTACTTCCTGTCCAAAAATGGCTTTTAAAACCTCTAAATTCATCTCTGTTTTCATAATATCACATCCTTGGTACTTACTATCTATATATCATTATATCATATAATTATTAATCTTTTTCGATACTTATTTCCTTATTTAATTTGTACTAAGATATTGACACTTATTAAAATCATTACACTTTCTATTTCTTTCCTCAAAAAACACACCTTTTGGTGTGTTCTCTTATATACTAAATGTATTGTTTTGATCCATTGTTCTTAACTCTGGTGTTTGTTTTGTATCTTTTTTCTCTACTTGATTCGCTTCTTCTAGATCAACTGCTTTTACTCTCATGATATAGACATCTTCATTATTTTTAATATAGAAATAACATTTTTGATGTTTAGCAATATTGTAATACATGATTGGTAATTTTAAATTGTCTCTTACATCTAATAATTCTTCAAATTTACCAATTTCCATTACATTGTATTTTTCTAGATCTAATCCTGTTTCTGTCTCTACAATTAATCTATCATATGTTTTTAAGATATCATCGATATATTTATCATAGATACTCTTTGGACTATAAGATACTGCAATTAAACGGATAATCTTTACTAATAAGAATACGGATAATACAAAAGTAATAATCTCAAATGTAATTATTTTTGGAGTAAAGATTAATGCTCTTTCCATTGTAATTTCATTTGATTTACTTAAGTCATCGGAATCAAACTTTATTTGTACAGAGTTTTCTGATAATGGAATTGTAATTCCACTTTCACTTTCATTGGCAAGATCTACATTGTATTTCTTACCATCTTTCATAACTTGTAAATATACTTTTAAGTAACTATCAGAGTTTACTCCATAACTTGTTCTAAAAGAATTCGCAAGGTCATTAAAATGACCATAATCTATCTCTACATTTTGATTAATTGCGTATTCTTTATTATCTTTCATTGTTTCTTGTTCTGCTTCATATAAAGTATATTCTTTTTCAAAGTAATTTACTTTGGTTTGTGAGTTTGCAATGATTAAGTCTCCAATTACTTTATAATTAAAGTCTACTGTAGACTTCTTTTCAATATTGAATTTATAATTAAAATCAATACTTATTTTATCTATTAAGTTTGCAACATACATCATATCTTCTTCTAAGTAATCTTGTTCATAGAAGTTATTTTGTTTTAAATAGACACGATAATTGGTTTCTTGTGTATCGGTATATTTTATGGCTTCTGGTTTCTTTAATGCGAATGATTCTAGTGTTAAACTAAAGAAACAGAATAGTACGGCAACAAATAGAATCAATAGTAATACTAATCGTTGAACATAACTTAAATATATTTTCTTTGCGAATGGTATTTTTTCTTCCGGATCTTTGCTTTTATGTATTTGTATTGGGCTCTGTGGTGTGATACTTGATGCTTGTACTTCAATGTGATCAGACATCTCAACATTTTTATCCACTAATCTATCACTTTCGATTGGGGCTACTTGTTGATTCGGTATTGGTCTATTCTGATTTATCGGCTCATTTATTTTCTCCACAGGCTCCGTGGATTTTACTTCTTGTTCATCGTCGAATTCTAGTTGTTCTATTTCGTCTTGCTTATTATCCACAACATATCACCTCTAATCATCCCTTATTTTCCATTTAACCATACTGTTGGCAATCCAATATATGGTATTCTTAGATTTACAACTCCTATAATCATATCACTTGTTACAGGGTAACTATCTTCATCTTTATTAGCATCCCCTTTTGTGTAAAAATAAACCTTATTTTCATCTTTTATTTTTCTTTCAAGTCGATGCACTACGATAACATTTTCATACTTGTAAGCTATAACTTTCCCTACTTCTATGTCTTCATAATCTTTTTGTTTTTCAATGATTACGATATCTCCTTTTTTGATTTCTGGCGACATAGAACCACTTGCGATTGCTAGTGCAAAGTATTTGAAATATCCACAAGTTATATAAATTAACATTATTGTAACTAATGAAGGTATTATAAGTGTTTTGAAATTCTTTTTATAATCTCTTTTTGTAATGTCTTCATCTTGATATTTTTGATAGAACTTATCGATTCTATTCATTAATAGAAGAGGAACAAATAACCATACAATTGAATAGATATACTGATTCGGATTTGGAATAAAAGGTAATAGATACATGTATAATCCTGTAACTAATCGGTAAACCATCGAAGGTTTATATCCTGTTTTCATACTTAAATAACTGCACAATATGTTTATTGTGATTGTTGGTAGTATTGTGATTGCTAGGAAAATAAACTTCTCATATATTCCACTTGTTAAGTTGATATAGATTGCACTGGATATATCTAGGAAAACAAATAAGATGGTTGTTAAAATGATTAGTGTTTTATTTCCCTCTGATTTTTGTAACATTTCATACCTTAAGTATTCTTTTAGTAAGATTATTATGATAATAGGAAGTATAATTTTTATCATACTTTCTATCGTATAATAATTATCTACTTTTGCAAATCCTAGTAGTATTCCTGATAAATAGTAAATTAGGAAGAATATAATTAGGAATATGATTTCTTCCAATATAATATCTTTGGTATATCTATGCCGATCTCTTTCCAGTCCGAAAAAGATCTTCATTATGGCTAGAACAGCAAATAGAAATATAATCATTATTGTATTATTTAATACACTAAATATAAAACTATTTACAATTAGGGCAAAAAATATTATTATCTCAAAAATGAATAAATTCCTATAGCCTCTTTTCATCTTTTTCCTCCAAAATAGTTCTGAAAACTATATTAAGGTTTTATATAGTCTTCGTCTAATTACCATTAGATGAACTATAGTTCAATGTGATGTTTCCAAAATCGACTTTAAAGTCTCCATCTACTGGTGTTGTATTGGTGTATGATAAATCGACTTTTACCTTAACAGCTTTCTTTACTTTTAATTCCATATCAGTAATTGGGTTAGCTGTATTTGTGGCATTGTATTCGTGGTCACCTATAGTAATTTTAATTGAAATATTTTCGCAGGCTGCTTGAACTAAATCGTCTCTTGCTACATTACCATCTGGTACAGATGCACAGGTTGGTTTTTGTTTAGAGAAAGTTACTTTCTTTAAATAAGCATCTAGACTACCTTTATTGTATACATAGAATTCATATGAAACGTTTTGCGCTTCTACTAAGTCATTGGTAAACGTTGCATTTAAATTACTTACCGTTGTATTGATAAGGGTAGCATTCTCTCCTGTTGCTCCTCCTGTTCCTGATGCGGTTACAGAACCTGGTAAAATATCGCTATCGTTTGTTGAAAATCCAACTACGAAGTTACCTTCTACTCCTTTTACTGTTGCGTTTTGTGTAATTGTCATATTTTGTGCGTAGGTTGCGAAACCTAGTGATACACCTAGAACTGCAATTACTAAAGCTATAATAGCTATAATTCTAGAACTTCTATCTTTTTCCATTTCTTTTTCCTCCATAAATGGTGACTCCACGATTTGTGCTATTCACACACTTTATAGTCTCCTATATATATTTTTACTACAATTTGCAAAAAAAGTCAAAATATTCCATCATATTATCCCGTAATTTGTCGTTTTTTTGTGAATGGGAACTATTTTTGAACTCCTTTTTCGTTTATTTGGTCTTTTGAATCTTTTTTATCTAGAAAATCTAATATATATTTTACATTTTCCTCACTTGTTAATTGATTAAACTGTTCTGCTGTTACGCTACATTCAAATACTTTTTTCTCATCATAAATATCTTGAAAAGTCATCAGAGCATCTTCTATTGTGTACTTTCCTTGAAATATATCTAGATCGACTTTTCCATGAGCAATACTATTTCTTAGATGTTCAATGATAGAGCGATTTCGTCTATATTTTTCATATCTTGTTTTCATAAACTCTTCACAAAGCAAAATCAACTCTTCTAATTGTTTATATTCTTCTTCTAGTGTTTTTAATAGACTTTGTAATTCTTGATAGGGCCTTCTTTTTTCTTCTATTCCTTCCTCTATTTGTTTTTTGATCTCCGTTAGGCTTCTTTTTATATTTTCTATTCTAAATTGAAGATAGTCTTTTTCCTTTTGCATTTTTCTGATTTGTTCTTGAAACTCAGGATAGTCTTTTTCTTCTAGGAAATTGACTCCTTTTATTTCCTCTAAATTGAGTCTTGAAAAGTCTAATGCTTCTCCATTTATAATATCTCTTATATCTTCTTTATTCTCTATTTTTAGAATGGAATCCAGTCCATAGATATAAGTAAAGTAAAAGCTAGCTAGATATGCGGATAATATTGTTTTTTCATTGGTTAAGGCAAGGGGGATGGCATACTCACTTTCTCCTACTAGTTCTACTACACTTTTTTTTCTTTTTTCTGATAGGTCTTTTAAAAAGACTTGGTTTGCTAAAAGCCCATGACAGATGCTTTTCTTTCCTCTATCATGGGTTGTTGCTTCATGAATCCAATGAGCTAAATATTTTTGTTGAAAGTATGGATCTAAGTCTTTTAAGAATGGTAGTTTTTGCAAATACATCTTTTTTACTTTTTCTATTTGTTCTAATTCTGTAGCCGGTTTTTCTGTAATGGTTACCTTCATTCCTGTTGCATCTAATAATCTTTTGGCATGTTCTGTCTTTGGAATCTCTACTACTGAGTGTCCTCTTTCAATTTCCTTCATTACTTTGTCTTTTAGAAAATAAGCCATTTGTAAATAAGCTAGGTTTCTTTCTCTTAAAAGTTGTGGTTTATCTGTAATTTCTATATAAGAAATTCTTCTAATTGCGTCTTCTAAGTCTTCTTTGGTTCCTATTCTATTGTTTGTAAGAACATTTAAATTTCTTAAAATATCGGTTGTGTTTTCCCCATATTTCTTCATAAGAGTCCAATCATTTCCTAGATGTACGGCAAAGGCAACTAAGTCTGTTATGGGAATAGAGCCTGTCTTGCCTTCTACTTCTATTGTGATATCTGATGAATCCATAGAAAAGTCCCCATGTGCTAGTTTGTTTCGTAAGGTATCTACTACTGATAAATTAGAAGAAAATGTGATATCTCCTATCTTCCAGGTATCTCCTTCTTTTTTGGCAATCGTTCCAATATATCCTTCTAATAGTTTATCCACAAGAATTGTGGATAAATTTTTTGCTTGATCTTTTTTAATGTATTCTTCTTTCCACAACAAAAGAGCAAAAGTTGCATATCCAACTTTTAGCGCATCTAAATCAGAGTCTTCTTGCACGGGACTATCTCCAAAGGTTTCTAAATAGTTGATATAGTCTTTTGATGAGGAGATTAGTTTTTTGTAATACTCTATTTTCTTTTGCTTTCTCTCGCTCTTTTGCATATTCCTCCATTAACTTGCTTTCTTTAAGGTTATTGTTATATTCTTTTCTTTTTGATTTCTTATCACTTTTACTTTTATTTTGTCTCCTACTGAGTGTTGGTATAGTACATATTTTACATATGGGGTCTCTGTTATCTTAATTCCATCCATTTCTAGTAGAATGTCTCCTTTTTTTAATTTGTTGTCAGCACTACTCTTTTTTTTCGTACTTAGTACTACCACTCCTTCTGTAATCTCACTTGGTATTTCAATGTCTTCTTCTAATAGTTTTGCGGTTGCGTTTACATCAACCATACTAATTCCTAATTCTGGCCATTCCACTTCTTTTCCTTTTTCTAGATTCTCTAGATATTTTTTTGCGGTCTCTATTGGAATTGCGAAGGACATTCCTTCTATTTCTTCTTTGATTAGTTTCATAGTACAAATTCCTATTACTTCTCCTTTGGCATTTACAACAGGCCCTCCACTGTTTCCAGGGTTTACTGCTGCATCCAATTGAAGAACTTTCATAAGCCATTCTGTGTTTTCTTCTTCTCCTCCAAGTGTTTGTACAATCCTATCTCTTCCTGACAAGATTCCAGAGGAAACGCTTCCTTGATATCTCTTACTAATAGGAGATCCCACTACCATAATGGTATCCCCTATTTTTGTCTTGGTACTATCTCCTAGTGTTGCTACTTTTTTGGCATACTTCTTATCAATCTCAATGACTGCTAAATCCAAATTAGAATCTTTGCCAAGAACTTTTGCTTTAGCTTCTTCCATATCCTGATTGGTTACTGTGATGTCTTCTCCAGATAATACATGTTCATTGGTTAAGATATAAGCTTTGCTACCTTTCTTTTTGTAGACAAAACCAGATCCTGTTGATAAAACTGCTGTTCCATTATAGCTTTCTATCGTTACAGTTGCTTCTTGAATTTTCTTTGTAGCACTTGCTAAAGAACTGGTGTTATTTCTTTCTACTTCTTTCATTCCTATGAAACAAATAAATAACGTTAATAGTACTCCAACAAAAAAAGAAGAGAGAATTTCTATCCAATTGATTTCTACCTTTTTATTCCTCTTCTTCATTTGTAAAACTCCTCTCTATATTGGCAATATCTTTCCAATTCACAGGGAATCCCATTCTATTTAGTACCTCTGTTATTTGTATGGTATGTAGATTATAATCTAGTGTTTCTATTACATGATCTAATTCTAATACCATGTTTTTAAAGTCTTCTTGTAGTAGTAATTGCTTCATAATAATAATAAGGGCAAATAAGTCATTCTTTCCTTGTACGTATTCTTCGTCTACTTTTTTAATTCTTAATAATTGATGATAGACTGTGTCATCAATTGCTTTTTGGGTTTTATTTTCATATAAGATATCTTCATGAGCACATAAATTTCTATAGTTTGCTAAAATCGGTAAATAAGTAATCATCGTACTTGGTGTTACTTCATAAATATTCGCAATTTCTTTTTGATCTTCTGGTTTTAAAACTTGATATAGTTCACTTACAATTCCAAAAGATAATACTTTTACTAAGATCCAAAGTGGTATATATCCATAATTTGATGCATAGTGTACTGTAGCAGTATGTTGTGCTCCATTTACTCGAATTTGTCTTTTCATCTTTTTTAATAAGTCATTTAATTGTGCTTGTCTAGATGGTTCACTTGTAAAGTTTTTTGCTTTTAAATAATCTCTTTCTCGATATCCATATTTTTTAGATAATTGATAAGACATAATAGACTTTAAGTTATTTTCTATTACTAATAGGTATTTAAATAAGATGTTTCTAAAGGAACGATCAAATAAGAAGAGACTATATAATTCTTCAAAGGTTGCTCCTTCTTTAAATCTTTTGTCTTCTTCTGATAGAACGAATAAATGACGATATCCATTTAAGAAGAAATAGTTTTCTCTTAACAACACTTTTTTAGCATATTTTTCATCACTTACGGTTAGTCCTTTGTATTTAAAGATTTCTATTTGTTCATCTAAGTTTTTAAAGTTTTTCTCTATCATAGTCTCACCTATTATAGATTATAGCATATTATTTTCCAAAAGTACTTAAATTTTCTAGATTTTGTATGCTATAATAATGATAAGTAGGTTTTAGGGGGAATGGTTATGCCGTCAACAGCAACGCATGCTTTTTTCGTGAAGGATGTTTATGATATTTTACCAGAAAAAATTGGAAAGAATTTGAATCTATCCAAATGTAGAATGTATGGTCAAAGTATTGATAGTTTAAAATTTTATCGTTTATTTTCTTTTTTACCGGGTAAGAAGATTCGTGATTTTCAGAAGTATTTTCATGAAAATCAATCTCAAGAATTTTTTTGTAATTTGCTTCACTATATGAAGGATAATGATATTCATGATGAAGATACCTATTCCTATTTATTTGGTAGTATTTGCCATTATGCATTAGATTCTACGATTCATCCTTATATTGTTTATCGTAGTGGAATTTTTGATTCTAAAAATCCATCTACTTATCATTATAATAATGTTCATACGTTTATGGAGAATTTTATTGATAATGATATGATTCAAAGAAGAACGAAAACCAATCCTTATTACTTTGACTTTTCTCAATTCTGCTTTTCGATTTCTCCTTTTTCTACGGAGTTAGCGAATACCATTGATTTTGCTTATTATAATACTTTTGGGATTTCTAATATGAGTCAGATTTATTATGATTCTCTAAAACAGATGAAGATGGCTATTACTCTTTTTCGAAGAGATCCTAGGGGGATTAAAAAGTTCTTTTATCAGTTACTAGATTCCTTTACAAGTAGACGTTGTTTTCGATTTGAAGCAGTTAGTTACCATGGAGAATTAGAGGATAAGCATGATTATTTAAATAGTCAACATCGACTATGGAGAAATCCTGCCATTTATGATAAAACTAGTACAGAGTCTTTTGTTGATTTATATCTTAAAGCTATTAAGTTTGCAAAAGTGTTAATGTGTGCCAGTTGTGATTACTTAAGTGGGAAGAATATTGATTTAGAAAAGATTTTTGATAATACAAGTTATGTTACTGGTCTTAATTGTAATGACAAAAGAGAATTAAAATATTTTGATTTTTAATTCTTTTTTTGTATAATTTTTTTCTTTTCTTCCATTTTATTAATGGTGATAGTATGATTTCTAGTTATGAAGTTCGTCAAGAAAATGGAGAAGAAGTTTTATATTTTCATCTTTCTTATCAATATGAGTTTGCAGAGGAGTTTTCTACCTATGCAGAAAGAGATTTAAGGATTTTATCGAATCAGTTTTTAAATACCAATCAAATTCCTTTTCATGGAAATCAGGTTTATTTTTTATTAGATGGGAAAATTGTTCGTAAGATTTCTCTTAAAAAGGAATCTTTCTTTTATGGACCTGATCAATTTGTTTTATCGATTCAGATTGATGAGAAAGCTTATAGTGAAATCTTTTTAAGAGAGTATTTGTTAAGTATTTTGTTTTCTTATTATTCTCCTCAGTATGGAGATGAAGTTTTTAAATGTATTTGTGTTTTATTTCAAACGTATGCTTATAAAATGATGAGAGATTTTTCTTGTCTTCCTCATCATTCTCTTTTTGGTGAGTATGTTGCTTCTATAGAGTATCAAGATACTTATCAAAATTATAAGGCTATGGTGGATCGATTTAATGGAATTATTGATTCTGTTTCTTGTATTTTTCTTGGGTATCAAAAAGAGTATATTCTTCCTTTTATTCATCTTTCTAATAGTGGGAAGACGTTATCGAATATTAAATATCCTTATTTAAGTAGTGTTAAGAGTTTGTGGGATATTACTTCTCCTAATTATTTATCTTTTGTGGATTATGATTTTTCTACTCTTAGTCGTCTTTTTCATGTAAAAATTACTTCACAGTCTAAGATTCAAATCTTACATCAAGGGGAACTTGTACAGTTTGGATATAAGAATTTTTCTCTTTTAGAAATTAAGAATCTTTTAAAATTAAAGTCTGTTGATATTCTTATTCTTGTTTATCGAGATCGTGTCCGTTTTGTTACGAGAGGGGTTGGGAATGCTCTTGGACTTAGTCTTTTTGGAGCTTGTACGATTGAAGAAAATGGTGGAAAGTATGATCAAATCTTACGCTATTATTTTCCAAAGTGTATGCTTTATCAAAATGTAAAATAAAAAAGAACAACAATTTTGTTCTTTTTATTATTTTCCTGTTAAATCACTGATTGCTTTATCGGCATCTTTATTTAACTCTACAATATTTTCTAAGAATTTTGCATAGGCTTCTACCGTATCGGTAAAATCTACTAAGTCTTCTATTTCTCTTCCTCTTGCCATCACTTCTACGGCTTCGGCTTCTGTTCTTAGTTCTTTTGCGAAAGCTAGAACTTGTTCATAGGTTAGTTTCCCTATCATTCTCCTAACACCTCCAAACCTCCTGGCGCTGCCGGTATTGTTGGAACTTCTGGGATGCTTACAACTTCTTGTTGTGGGGCTTGTTGTACTGGTGCTGTCTCAGGAATTGTCTCCATTTGTTGTGGCATAGCTTCTGTTGGAAGAGAAGCCATATCGCTTGTTGGCTGTTCTAAGGATTGTGGTTGTGTCTCTGGAGCTAGGCTTTCTACCGGTTGAGTTGTAGGAGAATCCAAGTTTTCTTCCGGTTGAGTTGTGGAAGTTGACTCTTCTGTTGTTGAGGAATCCGTAATATCACTCATATCTACTTTTACAGTTGGTGGTTGTTTTATTAATTCTGCTTTTGATGTTACAACACTTTTAAATTCATCAATTGACTCAATATAATTCTTATTATCTATGTTGTTCCAACCTACCTTTAATTTTTCTAAGTAATCGAATATCTTGTTTACGGCTGTTACATATCGATTATAATCATCCATGTTACCCCTCCTACTATATTAATATAATTCTAGAACCGTTCTTTAAATCTGTATCTCGAATTGTTTTATTAACATCGTAAATTTCTCCTGTTTCTTTACTATATAAATTGGTATCTTGTCTTGGAATATAGGCTTTGTCTGTTAATTCAATTAAAGAATTTTCTATTAGACTTTTGATGGTTCCTACTTTTTTATTAATTGGAATAAACATATCGTATTTTACTTCAATAAGAGGGATTTCTAATTCTATTAATATTTTATTATTTTCCATATTTCCTCCTATTCATCTGCCATTAACTTCATTAACTCAGCTTTTCCTTTTTTGATTACATAACCAAATCCTGGATCGATTTCTGCTCTTAGAATACGAGAATTGGTTGTTACTTTTAGAGTAAATTGGTTACCAATTCCATTACCCATCCAAATACCTTCAGCCATATCACAGTTTCCTTTGTACCAAGCTTCGAAGTTGATTGCTTTAATGGCATCAATGGTATCTACTATGATAAAGCGGATGTTTCCTTTTTGTTTCGAATCGGTAATCATTCCTGTTAGAGAGGCTTTGGTTGTAGCATCCATCTTGGATAACATGGAGTTAATATTCATTAAGAAAGTAAATACTGTTTTTGTTGGATCGTTTTGTTCTACTGATTGTTTTAATTTTTCAATCGATGCACTACAATCATCGGTACTATATGTTGCATTTGGAAGACTTAAGTCACTTAGGATACTATTCGGATCTAGGACAATAACTTCCACATTTTGAACGGATAATAAGTTCTTGATGAATCCTCTGATAAATCCTGGTTCTGCAGTAATATCATCACCAGTCATGTTATACATAAACTTGTTGTTGAAGTCGACAGTAGCTGTCTCCAATGTTTCTTTGGTAACACCAACTGGAATCGTCTTTAAGTTTCCTAGGTACTCTGATACATACTCTTGAGATACTACTTCTGGTAGTACTGGAATCTTTGTTGCTTTGTAGTCACAAATCATATTTAATTTTTCACAAACTACTTTGATATAGTCTGCCATTTTTTCTTCTTTATATGGGTATGCTGTTTGGAATTCAAAGATGGCATCTAATAGAATCATACCACGACCATATGCTTTTGATGGTTCCTTCTTACGTACTCCTGGAATAACGGATGAATAATCTCCAGGGTCGTTAAATTGTAATACGACATTTTGTCTGAAGTTTTGTCTTAGACGATAGCGAACGGTATTTGGACCATTGGTACTGAAGACAAATACAACACCATATTTTAAGCAATCTCTTGTCATTTGTCCTATCATTTCTTCATAATCTGCATAGGTCTCGATAAAGGCCTCTACATTATTAATAATGATGACAATTAATGGGATTTGTTTTCCACCATGGTTGATATAGAAGTCGAAAGATCCATTATAATCTGTAAATAATTTCTTTCTCTCTTCTAGGACATTATCAATATACTTAAATAAGTTGGCTATTTTTTCAGCATCGTTTCCTAAGATAACTTCTCCAACATGTGGAGCATTTCTAAACATCGTTAATGTTTCTGCTCCAAAGTCTAAGATGTAGAAGTTAACTTCATTGGAATTATGTCCAGTAATACATGAATAGATAATTCCTGTAAGCATTAATTCCTTACCATTTCCAGCAGAACCGAATACTATGGTATTTCCTAATTCGGATAGTGGTAATGTTAAAAGGTTTTGTGCTTGGTTATCTGGATCATCGTATTCTCCAATGATTGGATTAATCACATTCTTTACTGGTTTATACTGATACTTTTCTTTTAAGGCATCTGTATAAATAACGTCTGGAATTCTTGGTAACCATAATTGTTCAATTTGAATATTTTCACTTTTAGCTTCTTCTACGATGTATTTAATAATATTGGTGATTTCTTCTCCTTTAGACTGAACAATAATATCATCTTTTTTGGTATCTAATGATTTAATTGGAGATCCAACATTATCTACAATGGTGATAGATTGATCTACTTTTTTCTTTCTTTTTTCTGTTGGATAATATTGTGCTCCTGCCCATGCTGCTTGTCCCATTGCGAATAGTTCGTTGTAACCTACTTGTAAGTAGAAACGTCCGGTATTTTTTAACTCTGCTGCATCTGGACATTTAATCATATCCATACTATCTGATTTATCTTGTACTCTTAAACATACACGGAATTTAGAGTTGGACCAGATTTGGTCATTAACAACACCACTTGGTTTCTGGGTTGCTAGAATAAGGTGAACTCCTAGGGAACGTCCGATACGAGCAGTTGAAATTAATTGTTCCATGAACTCTGGTCTTTGATCTTTTAATTCGGCGAACTCGTCGGAAACAATAAATAAGTGAGAAATTGGTGTATCTACTAATCCTCTACGATATAGGTTTTGATATTTATAAATATCGATGGTACTTTCATTTAATTTATCTCTTGCTTCATTAAATTGTCTTTGACGTTTTCTTAACTCTGATTGAATGGATGCTAAGGAACGGTTCATTTCTACGGTATCTAGGTTGGTAATCGTTCCTGCTAAGTGTGGTAGTTTTACTCCAGTTTCTCTGTTTTCAAAAGCTCCAGTTAAACCTCCACCTTTATAGTCGATTAGAATGAAAGAGACTTCATATGGGTGATAGTTAATTGCCATTGATAAGATATAGGTAATGATAAATTCTGATTTACCAGAACCGGTCATACCAGCAATTAATCCATGTGGTCCATGTGCTTTTTCATGTAAGTCTAGTTTAAATAATTCTCTTGCTTTATCAAAGCCAACGGGTGCCTGTAGAGACTTCGTTGGGTCATTTACTTTCCAACGGTTTAAAATATTTAATTGTTCTACCATACCAACATTACACATTTCAAGGAAAGATACACTGGTTGGTAAGGCTTGTGCTTCTTTGGCAATATCAATTGGAATATTACTAATGATTTTACAACATTCATAGATATTTAATGTTGGATCAAAGTCTGCAACAAACTCTTTTTGTTTGTTGGCAACTAATTCGTTTTCAAATACTCCTGATTTTTTATCCCCGATACTAATAAATGCTTTACATTCATTCGGGATATTTACAAGTCTTGGACTTACGACAACTAAACTAAATCCATAATTGACTGGCATACTAGTAACATCTTTTAATAATTCAATATCTCTTACCGATTTATAGTCATCTGTTAGGATTAAGTAATATGGTTTATAACTATGATAGTCTGCTCCATTTACATCCATTTTTCCATTATTATCTGTAAATTTTCTACTTTGCATTTCTTTTTCTAGTTCTAGAGATATTTGTTTTGCTTCATCTAGATTGGTTGCGAAATAACGGAATGTTTTTTCATTATTCCAACAATGTGGTGCTATTTTTAAGTATTCCCAATTACTCTCATTTTGACTATTGGTAAATAACACTATCTTTAAATCTTCATAACTATGATAAGTAATCATTTGTAGAATTAGTCCATCTACAAATTGTTTTTTATTGGTTGCTGTACCAATGATTGCTACTATATTACGATTAATAAAGTTAAGAGAGATTGGTACATTTTCTAGTGTTCTAGATACAGCACCTACTTTGTATACTTCTTTTAGTAAGTCATCTGTTTTTAAAGCAAAGTGTTCTTCTGGAATACTAACGACTCCTCGTAGTTCTGAGGAACCTACTCCTAATCTTAAGTCTAAGAAATCTACTTGACCGATTTCTCTTTCCCATAGATTTCTTTTCTTTTGATAGATAATTTCTTTGGTTTGATCTAGTGGTAGATAATTATCAATCAAGATTTGTCTTTGCATTTTCATTTCTGCTTGAATATTTTCTTTTTTGGTATCTAGATATTTTAAGTATTTTACGTTTCTTTCTTTTTCTGCTTTTTTCATTTGTTTCTTTTGGAAACGTTTTTGTAGGCTTGGCCATACTAACATAGAAGACATCATGGCTCCCATCATAACAAGAGTTGGAGCTGCTGATTCCCAGTCTGTTGTTCCATTGATGACTCCTTGTAGAGCAGAGATTCCTGTTGACATAGAAGACATAGCCATAGTCATCATTGGTCCTAAGGTATAAATTAATGGTGTATTATCTTCTTGCATTTGGGTACCTGGAGGTGGATCAATTACGATATTGGCATCTACAATTCCGGTTTTAAAACGAGGTGCTCTATAGAAGTAATCATCTTCTTTATAAAATTCTATGGTTTCTTCATCTGGATTATCAAATTCTGTTTGTTTTTGTACAAAGGATGAAATAGACTCTAAGTAATTATTATCTATACTTAAATTTGGTCCAATATTATTAATAATAAGGGTATCTTTTAAGACAATGATTTTTAATCCCATGATAAAAATAATATCACCATATTGTAATTGTCTTGAAGTGATAGCAATTCCATTTACATAGGTTCCGTACTTACTATTTAAGTCTTGTACTACCCATACACCATTGTTATAAATTAATTTTGCATGTTCTCTTGATACTAACGGAAAGTTAAAACAGATTGGGGCTTTTCCATAATTACCAATTAAAAGTTCATTTTTATCTCGTAAACGAAGTCGATAACTTTCTTTATCTACTGTTGGGGAACAGTATAGAATTACATATTCGTTATCGGTATTAATTTTCAAAAAATATAAGCTGTAATCTTTTAAGTAAGCAGATTCTACTTCCATCTCTCCAGACATGATTTTTGTTTCAAAGTCTGACTTTATTTTCCATTTTCCATCTTCTTCTTCAACGTTAATTAAGTTTCTTACGTTTCCTAAATAATCGTTATCTGTAATCCAATAGTTTCCAGAAATTTTATTTGGCAGAGTGAAGTTATATATTTTCTTTTTCTTGATTAACCTTACAATCATTGGTAATCACCCCGTATTATTCTGATTATATATTTTATTATATAATTTATTTCTTTTTTTTACAATAAGATTTCCTTGGATTCTCTATTTTTAACAAGATTTTTCTTTTTACATATTTTATATTGGTGATATTATGTTTCAAACAATTTCTACATTTTCTCCTACTGTTTTAGCTCTTATTGGGGGAGTTTTTGCTTTTTGCTTTACGACTGGTGGGGCTGCCATTGTATTTTTCTTTCGAAAAGTCAATAAAAATGTGATGGACTCTATGCTTTCTTGTTCGGCTGGCATTATGCTTTCGGCTGCTTTCTTTTCGCTTTTGAATCCTGCGATTGAACTATCGCAAAAGATTCATCAAAGTTTCTTTCTTTCTATTTTTCTAGGGTTTCTAGTTGGTGGCTTCTTTATTTTTTTGTGCAATCGCTTTATTGAACACTCTCCGATTGAACTTACGAAGCATTTTAGTATTCGGCGTTGTATTTTACTGATTACTTCTATTACTCTTCACAATATTCCAGAGGGTCTTGCGATTGGAGTTGCCTTTGGTACTATGCGATATGGGGGAAGTCTTATTTCTGCAGCGGTTTTAACTCTTGGAATTGCAATCCAAAACTTTCCAGAGGGTAGTGCTATTAGTCTTCCTTTGCGAAGAGAAAATGTCTCTAGGTTTCGATCTTTTCTTTTTGGGGTTGCGACTGGTCTTGTAGAACCTATTTCTGCGGTTATTGGAGCATTCTTAGTCTTAAAGATTCAAACAATTTTACCTTTTGTTTTATCTTTCGCAGCAGGTGCTATGTTATTTGTCACAGCATTGGAACTTATTCCAGAGAGTCAAACGAATAAAAATAAAGACCTCATGGCCTTTATCTTATTACTTGGTTTTTCTGTTATGATGTTTTTAGAAATCTATTTAGGATAATTCTTTGATTACTAGTTGTTGATTTTCTTTTAGATAGACTCCATATAAATCTGTTTTTGGTGCGGTAAAGATTTTCTCTTTGTCGTTTGTTTTATCCACAGTTTCTGTGGATTCTTTTTGTTCTTGTTGTTCTTCTTTTTCTATTTTTTTAAAGGAATATCCATAATTATCGAGTATTTCAATATCATCCTCTATCCATAAGCATTCTTCTGGTTTTTTTCCATTGTTGATGCTCCAATATCCACTATTATTTTTATGCCAACCAGGTTCTTCCATTCTGCCTCTTGCACATTCGATATGACAATGATTCCCTGTAGCATTTCCTTTCGTTCCTTCTTTGTAGAAGGGCTCATTTTGAGTAATTTCCTTACCAACAAATAGATTACTGATATCATTTGCATGAACAAATAAAATTGTCATGTAATCTATGGTGCCATCTGGGTATTCTACGGGTTCTTTGCTTTCTAACCATACTTCGTTTGCATCATTTGGATAAATCTTTTTTACAATTCCTGTGAAGGGTGCATATACTTCTTCGATATTGTAGTCTTTTCCTGCATTATCAATTGCATAACTATCTTTATGTGTTCCTTCTTGATAGCCTTGTGTAATTCTCATATGCTTGGATGGAAATATCGGTTTTTCCATTACTGATCCTCCTCATTTATAATATTTTCTTTCTTGATAGAGACTGTTTTCTTATTCATAATATCGGTGTAGGTTGTTAATTTTCCTTCTAATGTTTTATAAATGGAGTCTGCTCCTAAGAAAGAGAATAGTCCAATCCATAAACTATTGGGTAAATCCATATCGGTAAATGTTTTACAAAAGAAAATACTAATAATGATATTGACTAGGAAAGAATAGATTGTAATGTGTTCTTTCTTTTTTATAAGGCCTTTTGTTTTTTGGACAAATGTACAGGTAATAGAACTTAGAGCAATGGATATGATTAATGCTAACTTTAAAAAATCAAAATTTAACATATGTACCTCCCGTACTAGTTTATGTTTTCTTTTTGTTTTGGGTACAAAAAAAGAGAATTACTTCTCTTTGATTTCTTGAAACCCATTTCTACTCCATAGCCATAGGGCTGTATGAATATCAATTGGTTTGATTTCTTCCTCTTTTAACAATTCGTTCCAACGTTCAATTACAATTTTTTGAACGTCGCTTCTTTCTAGTTCTTGTTTGGTAATGAGTCCTAGACGGTAAGTTGATTTTATCACATGAGTATCTGGCGCTACGGTTAGGTTTTCAGGATTTTTATATTTTTGATTGGTATATTGCATGATTACATATAACCAGTAATTGCAAATCTTTGTCCCTGAGAGATAAGGAAATCTTTTCTTTTCCTCAATTTGTATAAAGTCTCTTATGGTATCGACATTTTCTTCTTTTTCTAGAAATAATTTACGAATATCTCCTTCATAAAGATCTTCTATTGTCTTACATAGGGTTAGCCATATCTCGGTTTGTTTTTGCTTTTGAAGTGCTACTTTATATTTCGTAAGTGCTTGTTGTACTTCTTCGAAACTTCTTTTTAAACATTCTTTTGGAGAGAAGACGAATCTTGTTTCTTCATCTTGATATGTTTTATTGGCTACTTCCCATAGAGTATAGGAGTTTCTTTGGTAATTGAGTGCCATTGGTAAAGTGAAATATAAATAGTTCTCTAGGCTGTCTTTTGGAAGATGTGGGTTTTCATCTTCTGGCATGACTTCTCCTCCTAGTTCTTTCTCTTTCCACATACGATATAGATTTTTTACATTTTTTAAGACCACTTCTTTATTTAACAAGCGATACCTTTTTATTTGTTTATTTGTCTCTGTTGATAAAACACTATTGGTGTAGGTTGCCCCTAATTTTTGAAAGATTTTTGGAGAGATTTTATTGTCTTCATAGTGACATAAAATGACTTCGGAAATTCCTAATTTTTTCGTTTCTTCTATTAAGACTTTTGCCAGAGAAGTTCCATATCCTTTTTTTCTTTCTGTTGGTCGAATTCCATAGGCAATATTTCCCCAAATCTCGTATCCTAATTCTGTTAAATGGTTTCTAATGCATCCTACTCCTACTAGTCGATTCTTATCATATGCTAAATAATAGTAGGCATCTTGATACCAATCTCTATCTATGTGATTTCCTTCTTTTCTTTTTTGTACTTCTTCTTGAATATTTTGATATTCTTCTTCATTTCTACAGGGAAGTTCTAAAATATCGGGAGTTAAGTTACTTTGATAGTCTATAAATTCTTGTAGCATCTCTATATAATCTTTTCCGGATGAAGTTTTCCAATCTTTTAGTTGAAGCAAAAAAATCACCTTACTTTTCTATTCTTTGTTTTAGACCATCTTCCATATTCACTCTTGTTGGAATAATATATTTTGCATCTATTCTATGGGAGATAAAATTGGTTATGGCTTTCATAGCTCTTGAGCCATCAAACCATACTGGGTTATCACTTCTTGCACGAATCTTATCTAGGGATGTTTGGTATGCGTCTTCATCATAAGAATCGCTTTGTTCTCTTGTAATCATATATGGTTGGTTTTCTTCTTCATATAAAGTGTTTTTTTCTAATGGATATTCTGCATTTTCATACCAATATAGATGATCTCCTCCTGCTAAAATGAGAATTTCTGCTTTCCAATCTAGGTCTTTCATTAAATCTTCTACATATTCGTATACTTCTTTAAAAGAACATGTTGGAACATCTTCTTTTAAACTACTAAATTTTTTGGTTAAGTCTACTACTCCAAAATTGTAATATTTTCTATCTATAATTTTTCCATTCTTGGCTAAGGCTAGTTCTGTAGAACCGCCTCCTCCAATAAAGACGCATATCTTTTTCGATGTTTTTAAATTTCCAATACATCCTAATGCGGTTAATTCTGCTTCTTCCTCTTGTGTTACAACTTCAATTGGTTGCTGGATTTCATTTTCTACTTCTTTTTTCTCTTCTTCTGTTATTTTTCTAAAGATACTGCATCCATAAACATAGATTTCTTCTGTTAATTTTTTGGCTTTCTCCATTACTTTTTTTAACTTCGTAATATCTTCTTTTGCAATTTTATTTTCTTGAGCATAATTCTTTTTAAATTCTATCGTATCTGTCTTTTCATAAATTGTTTTTCCGTTCTCATAAACATGAGTCTTGGTATTATTACTTCCTATTTCAATAATTGCGAATGTTCTTTTTTTCATTTTTTTCTCCTCCTTACTTTTCCCCTTTTTCTCGATGTAGCGATTCATTCTTTTACGAATATCTTCCATCTCTTCTTTTGTTTTCTCATTTTGATACTCAAAGCGATCAATTAAGGCATCGATATCTTTCTTTTGTTTAATGATTTTGTATGATATTTGAAAGGATAAGTCATAGATGAACGCTAAAACACATACCCAATAATCTAATGGAGTTTGGCGGTCGTGAATATCTACACATTGTTCTTTTTTTACGGCATCATATACTTTCTTACTGAGAGATGAAGATTCCATCTCTTCTTTTTCTTTTACGATATTTGGAAAAATGGCTTCTATTTTTTCTTCTCTTTTTACTCTAAAGTTATCTAGTTTATCCGCATCTCTTATTATTTTTGCATGAAGTAGTTCTCTTTCTGATAAATCCTTTTCTATTTTTAATGTGTTGTGATTTAGGATTGCTTTTTGAATGATGGTATCATAGGATTCATCTTCTATAAAATCTCTGATACGATTATTGGTCCACAATACTTCCACTCCTCTTGCGGCATGATTATATGTAGCACTGGAAAACTGCTTGTTTTCTTTTAATTCTTCAAATCTTCCAATGTCATGTAAAACGGCAATGGCTTGTGCTAGAGCAATATCTTCTTTCGAACAGTTTAGAGACTCTGCAATCTTTTTTGCATTTTCTACCACGTGTTCTGTGTGAGTTACTTTCAGTTGAAAACCTAGTTGGTCTTGATCTTGATAACTCGCAATCCACTTCTTAAAGGCTTGTTTTGTTTTTGTTATCTCTATCATGTTTTTCCTCCCCTTTTTTTATTATAACAAAAAAAGAAAAAGTTTTTTTCTTTTTCTTTTAAAAGCCTAATCGTTTCATATCTTCTTCTATTTCTTGACATATGGCATCATAATTAATTTTCTTTTTAAAAAGAGCAATCTCTCTTTGTAGGTATTCGATTCCCATCTTACTATAGGTTTCTAGAGGTCTTCCATATGTTCTTTCAATATTTGGTAAAATGAGTGGCATAGCATATTTGTCTCTTTCTATATCTTCTGGATGGTAGAAGGAGTCAATTCTTTCCATTTCTTGAATGACTTTTTTATCATTTATTTTTCTTACTTTTGGTCTTTCTATTAACCAGTATAGATGTTTATCATACATAATTCCTGTTGAAGTATCTATGATAAAGGTCTCTTTTTCTTTTGTTGTTACTTGTACAAAGCAATGATCTGCATAGAGAGGGTCATCTTTTTGATCTAGGTATTTGGGATTTAGTCGAATACTATCGATACCTGCATAGATAAGTTTTACATCGTAATCTTCATCTAAAAATGCTTTTGCCATTAAGAATGCTCTATCATAACAATGACCATTCGACATCCCATTTGATAATAATAGGATGGATGCAGGAATTCCTCCATCATAGATTGTTCTTAGTTTTTGTATTAATGCTTTTGGGTATAATGCAGCATGTCTTGTCTTTAGTCCCCATAGAAGTAATTTTTTCTCTTTTGTTCTATGAAGTTTCCATTTCATTTCTTCTATTTTCGTTGTCATAGAATCCCCCTTTTTGAATGCTTATTATTTTACCATAATTCTTACTAAATGGCAATTTTAAGTGCAAAAAAAGCTCGAATATCGAGCTTTGAATGAAACTGAATATTAACGTTTTGAGAATTGTGGAGCACGACGTGCTTTCTTCAATCCTGGTTTCTTACGTTCTTTCTTACGAGAATCTCTTGTAATAAATCCTGCAACTTTAAGAGTTTTTCTAAAACTATTTTCTGAGTCAGCTGGAGTTGTTTTGTCATAATCTAATAATGCTCTTGTGATTCCTAAACGGATTGCTCCTGTTTGTCCTTGGAATCCTCCACCACTAACTTGTGCATCTACATCAAACATTTCTTTTGTATTTGTTAAATCAAGTGGTTGTGTTAAATCCATAACACAAATTTCTGATGGGAAGTATTCTCTTACATCTCTACCATTAACGGTAATTTTTCCTTTTCCAGGAGTAAGTGTAACTCTTGCAACACTAGTCTTTCTGTGACCAGTTCCTGTGTATACGTTTTTCTTTTCTTTTGCCATACTTTAACCCTCCTACTTAACTTCCAATGTCTCTGGTTTTTGTGCTTGTTGATTGTGTTCTGCACCAGCATATACATGTAGTTTTCTATACATATCTCTTCCTAAACGGTTGTGAGGTAACATACCTTTTACTGCTCTTTCAACCATTTCTTCAGGATATTGCTCTCTCATTGTTCTTGCAGTTCTTTCTCTTAATCCACCTGTGTATTGAGAGTGATTGTAATACATTTTCTTATCTAATTTATCTCCTGTTAAATTTACTTTTGCAGCATTGATAATGATAATGTTATCTCCACAATCAATATGTGGTGTGTAAGTTGGTTTGTGTTTTCCACGTAAGTATGTTGCTGCTAAAGAAGCAACTCTACCTAATGATTTTCCTTCTGCGTCAATTACGTACCATTTACGTTCAACAGTTTCTTTCTTTTGCATATAACTTGTCATATTTTTTCTCCTTTTACTTCAATTCGTTTTTCCCAGGAACGAATTAAGGTGGGATATTTGAATGTACCGATTAAGATTATACTAAAAAAAGTATTAAAAATCAATACTTTTTCCTATTTTTATACTGTTTTTACGTCTGTATTTTCTGGTTGTTCTGCCATCAATAAATCCATTTGTACTAAGGCTTGTTCTAATTCTTCATCTGACATAGATTCTACGTATGCTGATGAATATTTTTCATGAATTTGTTCTCTAGTTTCATGATTCAAAGTAGCTCCTGCCATAGCTGTTCCTGTTACGGATACTCCTGCATAAATGGTTGATTTTAGATTATCTGTTTTTAACTTTTTTTGTTTTCTATCATATAGACTTGCTACTGCTACCGCTGTTGCTCCTACTCCCGTAATGGTTGATCCTATACCCATATTAAATTCCCCCTAACTTTTTTTCTTTGGCTCTTTCTTCTTGAGCATGTTGAAACATCGCTTTCATTTGTTCTAATTGTTCTTTGTTTTCAATATTATCTAAGATTTCTTGGAAGGTTGGAAGTTTTTCACTTTGCTCAATACTTTTATGAATGACCTCTGCTGCACTTCCGTATTCTTCAATACTTCTTTGTATGATTCTTTCTTCTTTCTTTTGTAAATTTGGTTTTAAGTGTTCTAGACGACACAAGTTATAATTTTGAATATTGATACATTCGAAGTCTACTGCGGCGTTTATGATTTCATAGATTAGTAATGGTGCTGCCAGTGGAATCTGTAGGATGGTTCCGATTAAGAAGATTAGGATACAGATAGCATCTTTTGTTAATCCTCTTTTATGAACTTGTTTATTCCAATTTAAATATTCAAATATTTCTGTTGGTCGTTTCGGATTGATATGATAGTTTCTATTTTTCTCTTGGTTCATTTCTTTTCGCATTGCCATCTTCGCAAGTTTTATTTTCTGTCTGATTTCTTTTCGTTCTTCTTCTGTCTTTGCATGTTTGATGGCTCTTTTTTGTTTCCAATCACAGTAGGTATCAAAGTAAGCTATAAAATTTGGACATAATTTTTTCAATAGATAAAATTTTATTTCTTCTACTTTGAAAACTACTTTTTGAAATTTTACAGCACCTAGCCGTTCATATCGTTTGAGTTTTTTTTGCTTTTCCTTTTTATTCATATCCTACACCCCAAATGTGTTCTATATTATACCATAAAACAAGAAAAAAAACAACTACTGTTGTTTCTTCCTAACTTCTTTTTGTCTTTTGATAAACCTTTGGTGCTTCTAGTGTTTTATCTACCTGTACTTCTTTTGTCTCTATCGGTATGATAAAGTCTTTTTCTTTCTCATCTAATAATTGGGCCATTTCTACAATTTGTTCCTCGCTTAGAGAATCTACGTAACGATTCATCATATGAATGTCTACGTGTTGATGATTCATTCCGGATGAGAGTAATGTGGTAGAAAGTCCTGAATATGTCGTTGATCTTAAATCTCCATCATCAATTGTTTCATCTACTGTCGATGTTGTACATGACAGAGTTGTTGTTCCTAGTGGATCTATATGGATTACTGTCATCTTTTTCCCTCCTGTCTTTTATTCGTATAGCACCTCAACTAGATAAAGACCTTCTGCTGGTGCTGTTTTCCCTGACTTGGTACGGTCTTTACTTTCTAATATCTCTTTTACTTTACTTGGTTCTATTTTCTTCTCTCCTACTCGAATGAGTAGCCCTACCATATTTCTTACTTGGTAGCGAAGAAAGCCTGTTCCTTGAAAGTGAAAAATGAGTTCTTCTCCTTTTTGTTCTACATCCGCTTTTGTAATCGTTCGAACACAATTTTCTTTTTCTTTGTTTTCTGTTACAAAGGCTCTGAAATCATGTGTTCCTTTAAAATATGTCATTGCTTCTTTTATTTTTTGGATATCTAATTCATGGTTATATTGAAAAACATAATTTCTTTCTAAGGGATTATATTCTCCCATATTTAAGCGATATTCATAGATTTTTTCTTTTACATCATATCTTGCATGAAAATTCTCTTCTACTATTTTGGTATCGATTACATGAATGTCTGGTGGCAAATTACTATTTAGCGCTCTCTTTAATTTCTTTTCGGTAATATTTACTTCTATTCCTGCATGTGCATATTGTGCAAGAGCATGTACTTTTTTATCGGTTCTTCCGGTTGCGACTAGATTTGTTTTTTTGCCATTATTGATCTTTTGAAGTGCTTCTTCCATTCTTCCTTGAATGGTATCTAGTCCTGTTTGGTTTTGGAAGCCGGAATAATTGGTTCCATCATAGGAAAACTTTATTAAAAATTTCATATTCCACCTCTATACATGTTTATAGATATCTTTAATTAAATCTCTAATATCTACACAATAATCGATTTTTGCATTTTTATTTTTTCTTGCATAGTAAATAAATTCTATGATTTCTGGTAATTCTACTTTATGCCTTTTTAAGAATTCTACTCGTTGGTATAGTTCTTTTGTCTTTCCTTCTACTAATATCTTATCGTTTTTATAAATGATTAAATGATCAGTTTCTTCATATAAGATATTGGGATCGTTCGATACAATCACAATTGTCTTTTGAAAGTTCTCCTTTATTTTTTTCATGACCATCATTAATTTTTTTCGATTCTTTTGATCTAGTACTTTAAATGGTTCTATTAATATTATCATTTCTGGATTTAATAATAGTCCTAGAGATATTTGAAACTTCTTTTTTTCTGATTGTGATAAAGTAGCGAACTCTCTTGTTAGAAGGGTAGGTTCTAATCCTACTATTTTAAGAGAATCTTTTAATTTCTTTTCTAGATTTTTGGGATAGATTTCATACTCCTTCATCTGATCAATCATGATTTCTTCTAGAGTATTCCCGAAACTTTTTTCTTGCCATTCTTCTTCTATTACTATGATTTTCTTTTTTACTTCATAGCGATTTTTTTCATTTACTTTTTCATGATTGATTTCTATTTGATTGTTATGTTCCCCATTTAGTTTTATTATTTTTAGAATCTCTTCTAAATGATTTCCTGTCAATCCGTTGATTTCTTTTTCTTTGATTGTAAAACTAAGACTTTTTTCTTTTCTTTTATACTCTTTTACTACTAATTCCATAGATTATCTATTAAGGTTTCTTTCTCTAATGAAATTTCTTTTAATAAATCATAGTCTCTTAGTTTTACAGATAGGTCTATCATAAATGGTACTTTTAAGCCTGCTTTATTAATCAAATTATCTTTTTGAAGAATGGTTAGGGGATCTCCTTTTAATATGATTTCTCCTTCTTTTAAGATATAGAGTTCATCTGCTAAAAGGGTGTTTTCTAGGGATGTTGTGGTGATTAAGAAGGATTGTTTCCACTTTTTTGTGCATTCTCTTAGAAAGTAATATACTTCTTCTGTTTCTTTTGGAGTTAGATAACAATCCATTCCATCTATTACAACTAGTTCTTTCGCTTTTCCAATGGCAAGGAGAATCTGTTGCCATAGAGATTCTTTTCTTGTTAATTTTTGATTTTCTTTGTCCAATATTTTTAATTCTTTGGCTTTTTTTAATAAGAATTCTTTTTTCTCAGTATCTATCTTTTTCATTTGAAATTCTTCATAAGGGGTTTCTTCGATCCAGTTAAATTGATCGGGATAGACTACTTGAATCAGGCTATCATATTCTTGTAGGGAATAGTCATCTCTATCTTTTCCTAGTAGGTTAATATTAAAATTTCCTTTTATTTTTCTATCTAAAATTCTAGATAATGTTGTTTTACCACAATTATTACAACCTGCGAATGAGATAATTTTTCCTTTTTCTATATTTAAATTGATATTTTGAAAGAGATTCTCATACGTTAAGTCATTGATATTTAAAACTACTTCCATACCTTTTCCCCCTAAAGATTTGAAAAGCCAACTAATTAGCTGGCTTTCTTTTTTTGAATTCTATAAATTACTTTTAGTAAGAATTTATCTGATGCAAACCTACTAAAGAATTTTGCGCATTTCATTTTGAATCCAGGTATAATTAACATCTTGTTTTTAAACATTTTATCTATCGCATATTTTGCTACATAGGTACTCTCTAATGGTTTTACTGAGAAATTTACTCCTGCTACTTCGTTAAAGTTGGTAGCAACAGGTCCAGGACAAAGTACCGATACATGTACGTTAGACCCCTTCTTCTTTTCTTCATAGTATAATGCTTCTGTTAGTTGGTATACATAGGACTTTGTCGCATAATACGTACTCATCAATGGTCCGGGTTGGAAAGCTGCGGAGGAAGCTACATTCATGATATACGTGTCTTCTTCTCGTTTTTCCATATCTTTTACTAAATACTTCGTAAGGATATGTACGGCTTTGATGTTTGTATTAATTAACTCTAGATCTTTATTTAAATCTGTATCGGTTAGATATCCAAAATCTCCTAAGCCCGCATTATTGATTAAGATATCGATGTTTTCTTTCTTAGCGATTACATATAAATCTTTTACTCTTTGTTCGTTTGATAAGTCTGCTACTATGATGGTTGTTTTCGTAGGTAATTGTTCTTGTATTTTTTCTAGTTTTTCTTTATTACGAGATACTAATATTAATTCACAATTTTTGGATGCCAGATATCTAGCCATATCTAGGCCTATTCCTGAGGATGCGCCTGTTATTAATGCTTTCATAATACCACCTACTCATTTTTATTATATCAAAATTTCTTCCATTTATCTACAAAAAAACAAGTATAACTACTTGCTTTTTCTATTATTCTTCTGTTTTTTCCTCTTTTGCTTCTTCTTTTGTTTCTTTTTTAGCTGCTTTCTTAGCTGGTTTCTTTTCTTCTTTAGCAGCTGGTTTTTCTTCTTCTACTAATTTTAGAATTACCATTAGAGCGTCATCTCCACGTCTTTCTGATAATTTTAGAATTTGTGTATAACCACCTTTACGGTTTTCATAACGTTTTGCTAAATCGTTAAATAGTTTGTCTACTACTTTCTTATCATTGTGTAAGAAAGCTAATGCTTTACGACGAGAAACTAAGTCTCCTTTTTTTGCATAAGTAATCATTTTTTCAACGAACTTACGTGTTTCTTTGGCTCTTGTTTCTGTAGTTGTAATAGATTCATTCATAACAACTTGTTTTGTTTGAGTCGCAAGCATACTTCTTCTGTGTTTATTATCCACACCTAATTTTCTATATGCCATAGTTCTTCCTCCTTATCTTAGTCTTCGTCACGTAATACTAGACCCATATCTCTAATCTTGTCTAATACTTCTTTTAGAGATTTTTTACCTAAATTACGTATTTTCATCATATCAGATTCACTCTTGTTAACAAGATCTTGAAGTGTATGAATTCCTGCTCTTTTTAAACAGTTATATGCTCTTACTGAGAAATCTAAATCTTCGATAGAAGTTTCTAGAGCTTTTACTTTTGGATCTTCAGTCTTTTCAATCATCATTCCACTTACATCTGCAATAGATGATAAGTCTGTAACGATTTCTAAGTGTTCCATTAAGATTCTTGCAGCTAGGGCAATTGCTTCTTCTGGTTTGATAGATCCGTTTGTCCATACGTCCATGATTAATTTATCATAACTTTCATCTTGTCCTACACGAGCATTTCCAACTTCATAGGAAACTCTTTCAATAGGAGAATATAATGAATCGATAGCAATTTCTCCAACTTTTTTGATATCATGAATTTTCTTGTTATCTTCACTTCTTACATATCCACGACCATTTGTAACAGTCATTTCCATGTTTAGAGAAGCACCTTTTGATAATGTACAAATGACTTTATCTTGATTGATTACTTCGATATCAGCATCATGCTCAATATCTGCAGCTGTTACTTCTCCTTCTTTATTTGTATTGATTCGTACAACTTTTGCCTCATTTGAGTGGTTTTTAAATACGACTCCCTTTAAATTTAAGATAATCGTTGTTACATCTTCATAAACTCCATCGATTGTTTGGAATTCGTGAAGTACTCCCTCGATTTTAATACTACTAATTGCACTTCCTGGTAATGATGATAACATTACTCTTCTTAATGCATTTCCGATTGTAGTACCAAATCCTCTTTCTAATGGTTCTAATTCAAATCTCCCATAGAAATTATTTTCTATAGAATCCGTTATTTTATAAATTGGTTTTTCAAATTGTAACATGAAACTAACCTCCCTTTACTTTTTAAAAACAAACTTTATTATATCCTCAATAACTGCTTTCCAGATTATCCTCTTGGACGTTTTGGTGGACGGCATCCATTATGTGGAATTGGAGTAACATCTGTAATTGCTGTTACTTCTAGTCCAGCAGTTTGTAGTGAACGTATTGCTGTTTCACGTCCTGGTCCTAAACCTTTCACACGAACTTCTACTTTGCGCATTCCCATATCAAATGCGGCTTTTCCTGCAGCTTCTGCTGCCATACCTGCAGCAAAAGGAGTAGATTTTTTACTTCCTTTAAATCCGATTGCTCCAGATGATGCCCAACTTATAACGTTTCCTTCATTATCTGTGATTGTCGTGATTGTATTATTAAATGTTGAATGAATATGAGCAATTCCTTCTGGTACATTCTTTTTCACTTTTTTCTTTCTTGTTTTATAAGCCATAAGTCTTACCTCCTTCTTTCACTTTTTCCTAAACTTTCTTCTTATTTGCTACTATCTTTCCTTTACCCTTACGAGTTCTAGCATTACGATTCGTTCTTTGTCCTCTTACAGGTAATCCTTTTTTATGACGGCTTCCTTGGTATGAATTAATTTCCATTTTTGTCTTAATATTCATACTTACTTCACGACGAAGGTCACCTTCTGTTAAATGTTTATTGATTTCATCACGAAGTTTTACTAAATCGTCTTGTGATAAATCAGCTGTTTTTGTTGTTGGATCAATTCCAACAGTCTCACAAATTTGTTTTCCTAAGCTTCTTCCGATTCCATAGATATATGTTAATGAAATACAGATATGCTTATCATTTGGAATGTCTACACCTTTAATACGTGCCATTTCATACACCTCCTAAAATTATCCTTGAACTTGTTTGTGCTTTGGATTTTCACAAATAATTCTTATTTTTCCTTTGCGTTTTACTACTTTGCATTTTTCGCAAATTGGTTTAACTGATGCTTTAACTTTCATATTTTTCCCTCCTATTATTTACGATAGGTAATACGCCCACGTGTTAAATCATAAGGCGATAGTTCTATCATTACGGTATCTCCTGCTAAAATACGAATATAGTTCATTCGGATTTTACCAGAAACGTGAGCTTCCACAATGTGTCCATTTTCCAATTGAACTTTAAACTTTCCTCCTGGAATTATTTCAAGAACTTTACCTTCAATTTCAATCGTATCTTCCTTAGCCATCTTTTCACTCTCCTGTCAATCAATAATTTATCCATCGGCAGTTACACCTAAAGAGCGATGGAGTCGTATCTTTCTAAGAAGGTATCTCAAAATACCTTCTTATTTATGGATACTGATTTTGATACACTATTTTATTATTTTTTCAACTTGTTTAAAGATATTTTCAATGGTGTCATCACCATTTACTTCTTTTAATACGTTTTTCTTTCTGTAGTGTTCAATAATTGGGGATGTTTTTTCTTCATATGTCTGATATCTTGTTTGGAATGATTCTAAGTTATCATCGCTTCTTTGATATAACTTTCCACCACAACTATCACATACAGATTCTTCTTTTGGAGTTTGCTTTGGATCATTAATATTATAAATTGCTCCACAGCTCTCACAAATTCTTCTTCCTGTTATTCTTTTTTCTAGTACTTTCTTATCAATCTTTAATAAAATTACATTTCCTACATCATATCCTAGTCTTTCTAAGATTTTATCGTATTCATATGCTTGATCGATATTTCTTGGAAATCCATCTATGATATATCCATTTTTACAATCCTCTTTTTTTAGACGATCTTCTATTAATTGATATGTAATTTCATCTTTTACTAATTGTCCACTTGCTAATGTTTCTCTTACATATTCTCCCATTTCACTATCTTCTTTGGAAATTTCTCTTAGGATATCTCCTGTTGAAATATGAGGAATATGATATTTTTCTACGATAAGTTCTGCTTGTGTTCCCTTACCGGCAGCAGGTGGTGCAATAAACATTATATTTTTCATCATTATCTTCTACTATATCCTCTCTTATAACTTCTAGTTAGTATACTACCTTCTAGTTGTTTATAAGTTTCTAGAGCGACACCAACTACGATTAGTAAACCAGTACCCCCAATAGTAACACTAGTTGGTAAACTAGTTACCTTTGAAAACAAGATTGGTAATCCTGCAATTACTGATAGGAATGCAGCTCCAAGAACTGTTAAGCGAGATAAGATTTTATTAACATAACGTTTTGTCTCATCTCCTGGACGAATTCCTGGAATATATCCACCATTGTCTTGTAAATTCTTTGCAAATTCATCTGGTCTTAATTGAATAAATGTGTAGAAGTATGCAAAGAAGAATATGAATATAACATATAAGATAAAACCAACTGGAGTTGTATACGTTAAGTATTTTTGTACCACAACTGTAAATGTATCATTCTTAATTACTTGTGCAAGTATACTAGGAATTGATAATAAACTGGATGCAAAAATGACTGGGATAACTCCTGCGGTATTAATTTTAATTGGCATAAAACTTTGAGATGCTCCATATGCGCTTGTTGATTTATTCGCATATTGAATTGGGATTCTTCTTTCTGATTCTTGAACGAAAATCATTCCGATTACGATTCCAAAATATACAATTACAAATAAGATAAATTTAATAATTCCTAGGGCAATGACCTGTGTTGTACCATCTAGGGATACTAAACCATTAAAGGCATCAATAAACATTTGTGGTAGGGTTGCAATAATTCCTGCCATAATGATTAAACTGATTCCATTTCCAATTCCTTTTTGTGAGATCTGATCTCCAATCCATAACAATAAGGCTGTACCTGCTGTTAGAATGGTTGCAATATACATATATTGCATTGGATTTCCTGCTTTTCCAATGAAAGCAAAGGCAATTCCATATCCTTCTAAAAAGGCAAAGGCAATTCCTAAGTATCTTGTAATTTGATTAATCTTTTGTCTTCCGGTATGTCCTTGTTTTCTTAGTTCTGTGAAATATGGAATAATATCCATTTGTAATAATTGCATAATAATGGATGCGGTGATATATGGCATAACTCCTAATGCAAAGATTGAGAAGTTTTTAAGTGCTCCACCACCTATGGTATTGATTAATTCTAAAAATCCCAAATTTTTTGTTAAGTTTTCTGTTCCAGGAACTCTAATAGAAATTCCTAAAATGAAAATGGTTAGAGCTACCAAAGTAAAATAAATTCTGTGACGTAAGTCTTTATTTCCTGAAGTAAATAATTCCTTCATTGTTTTAAACATCTTAGATCACCTCAGCTTTACTTCCTGCCTCTTTAATCTTTTCTAATGCACTCTCTGAAAATTTATTTGCTTGAATTGTTAATTTCTTTTCAAGTTTTCCATTTCCAAGTACTTTAATTCCATCCTTTTGATTCTTTACTAAACCAGTATCTTTTAATAATGCTGGTGTTACTGTTGTACCATCTTCAAATCTGTTTAATTCTGCTACATTAATGGTAGCATATTCTGTTCTAAATTTTGCGTTCTTGAATCCTCTTTTTGGAACTCTTCTATATAATGGTAATTGTCCACCTTCAAATACTGGATTGATACTACCACCACTACGTGCTTTTTGTCCTTTTTGTCCACGACCACTTGTTTTACCAAGACCACTACCTGGTCCGCGTCCTACACGTTTTTTTCTATGAGTAGCACCGATATTTTTTTGTAATTCATTTAATTTCATTATCCTAATATCTCCTCTACTGATTTTCCGCGAAGTGCAGCTACTTGCTCTGGAGTCTTCATAGACTTTAGAGCAGACATAGCAGCTCTTGCCATATTTAATTTAGTTCTTGCTCCTAGTGATTTAGAGACAACATCACGAATTCCTGCTAAGTCAAGAATTGCACGAACTGATCCACCAGCAATTACACCAGCACCTGCTGCTGCAGGCTTGATAATAACTCTAGCAGCTCCAGCTGTACCAATTGCTTCATGAGCAACTGTTCTTCCATCTATTAGAGGGACTGTGATAATATTCTTTTGCGCATCTTGTAGTGCTTTTTTGATTGCATCAGGTACTTCGTTTGCTTTTCCAATACCTAATCCAACTTTTCCTTTACGATCTCCGATAACAACTGTTGCAGAATATCTTCTTTGACGTCCTCCTTTGTTAACTTTAACAACACTTTTAACGTCAATTACTAATTCTTCAAATTGTTTTTCTTTAGAGTCTTGCGTTCTTTTTTGCATATTACCCTCCTATTAGAATTCTAATCCGTTTTCACGTGCAGCTTCTGCTAATGCAGCAACACGCCCATGATAAAGATATCCACCTCTATCAAATACTACTTTTGTGATTTTTGCAGCTTTTGCTTTCTTTGCAATTGAAGCACCAACAATTTTAGCTGCTTCTACATTACTTCCATTTTTGATTTTTAAATCTTTATCTAATGAGGAAGCAGATACAAGAGTAGTTTTTGTTTCATCATCTATGATTTGTGCATAAATTCCCGTATTTGAACGGAATACACATAATCTTGGTACTGCGCTTGTTCCCATCATTGTCTTACGAACTCTTTCGTGACGAGAAATACGCATACTATTACGTGATTCTTTCTTAATCATATATTATTCTCCCTTCCTACTTATTAAGCAGCTTTCTTTCCTTCTTTACGATGAACATGCTCATCTTTGTAACGAATTCCTTTTCCTTTGTATGGTTCAGGTTGTCTTACTTTTCTGATGTTTGCAGCAAATTCACCAACTAATACTTTATCAATTCCTTTTACGGTAATTTCTGTATTACTTACTGATTCAATTGTAATTCCTTCTGGTGCTTCCATAATTACTGGATGTGAATAACCAGCAGAAATTGTTAATTTCTTTCCTTGAACATTGAAACGATATCCAACACCAACGATTTCTAATCCTTTTTCATAACCTTTTGTAACACCAATGATCATGTTATGAATTAAGGCGTTCATTGTTCCATGCATTGCTTTTGCTTCTTCGTTTTTACGTTCCAATGTAACTTTATTCTCTTCTTGTTTAAATGTAATGTCTTTTAATAGTGGATGAGTAAGAGTTCCTTTTGGTCCTTTTACTGTTACTACATTGTCATTACATTCTACTGTTACACCTTCTGGAACAGCAATAATTCGATTTCCTATACGGCTCATAATGACACCTCCTATATCTCATTTTAAATTTACCAAGTTCCCTTGGGTTTCAAATTTCTTTGTCCTTAATTACCAAATATAAGCTAGAACTTCTCCACCTATATTCTCTTTACGAGCTTCTTTATCGGTCATAATTCCTTTTGATGTAGAAATGATTGCAATTCCTAATCCGTTTAATACTTTTGGAATTTCATCATTCTTAGCATATACGCGAAGTCCTGGCTTGGAAATTCTTTTTAATCCAGTGATAACTCTTTCTTTTTTCTCAGTATATTTTAATGTAATTACGATTGTTTGTTGAGCACTATTTTCTTCACTGTTAAGTTTATAATCTTTAATAAATCCTTCTTCTTTTAAAATTCTTGCGATCTCATTTTTGATTTTAGAAGAGGGAACACTAACTTCTTCATAACGCATTTGATTGGCATTACGAATTCTTGTTAACATATCTGCAATTGTATCTGATACTACTGCCATAAAAAACTCCTCCTTTCCAATTACCAGCTTGATTTTTTAATTCCTGGTATTTGTCCTTTATAAGCTAATTCACGGAAGCAAATACGGCAGATTCCGAATTTACTCATAACTGCGTGTGGACGGCCACAACGAGAACATCTTGTGTACTCACGTACTTTGAATTTTTGTGGTCTATTAGCCTTTACTATCATACTTTTCTTTGCCATAATATTCCTCCCATTACTTTCTAAAAGGAATTCCAAGTCCATTTAATAAGTCAAATGCTTCTTCATTTGATTTTGCTGTTGTAACGAAAACGATATCCATTCCACGTACTTTAGCAACATCATCATAATTAATTTCTTGGAAAATTAATTGTTCTTTAATTCCCATTGTATAGTTTCCTCTACCATCAAAGGCTTTTGGACTAACTCCACGGAAATCTCTTACACCTGGAAGAGCAATAGCGATTAACTTATCCATAAAGTTATACATATTTTCTCCTCTTAATGTAACTTTGCAACCAATTGATTGTCCTTCTCTTACTTTAAATCCAGCTATTGATTTTTTTGCTTTTGTAATAACTGGTTTTTGTCCTGAAATTAATGTTAAATCATTTACAGCAGATTCTAATAATTTAGAATTTCCTGTTGCATCACCAACACCCATGTTGATAACGATTTTTTCTAATTTTGGAACTTCCATTACTGACTTATAACTATATTTTTCTTGTAAACTTGGAACTACTTCCTTTAAGTATTTCTCTTTTAGGCGGTTCATAAATACCCTCCTTCCAATTAATCAATCTTCTCATTTGATTTTTTTGCAATTCTAATTTTTTTACCTGTTTTACTATCCGTTGTATGTCCTACTCTAGTTCTTTTCTTAGTTTTAGGGTCCATTAACATAACATTTGATGCATCGATTGGTGCTTCTCTTTCTACGATTCCACCAGTTTCTTGACCAGTTGGTTTTTGATGTTTCTTTATTACACGTACACCTTCAACGATTACTTTGTTTTCACTTTTTAATGTTTTTATAACTTTTCCTGTTTTTCCTTTATCAGAACCAGTGATAACTACAACTTCATCTCCTACTTTAAAGTTCATATTTATCCTCCTCTTATAGTACTTCTTTTGCTAAAGATACGATTTTCATATAATCTTTATCACGAAGTTCTCTTGCTACTGGTCCAAAAATACGAGTTCCTACTGGACTCTTGTCATCACGAATGATAACACAAGCATTGTCATCGAACTTAATATATGATCCATCTTCACGACGAACGCCTTGACGACTACGAACGATAACTGCTTTTACAACTTTTCCTTTTGGAATTGGTGAATTAGGGATAGCACTTTTTACTGTTCCAACGACTACATCACCAATGTTACCTGTTTTTACTTTACTTCCCCCTAATACACGGATTACTAATAATTCACGTGCACCAGAGTTGTCAGCAACCTTCATACGGCTTTCTTGTTGTAACATAGATTATTCCTCCTTCTCATCTAAGCGTTAAATAATAACTGCTTCTTTTACAATTTCTTTTAAATAGAAATGCTTTGTCTTTGATAATGGTCTTGTTTCTACTATACGAACAGTATCTCCAACTTTAGCAATATTCTTTTCATCATGTACACAATATTTTTTAGAGTTCTTAACTCTTTTGTGATATAACGGATGGTTTTTATAAGTTTCAACTAATACAGTGATTGTTTTATCATTTGTAGCGTTTACTACTTTTCCAACTAACTCTCTACTTAATTTCTTTTCCACTTATTATCCCTCCTACTCGTTTCCTTCACGTTCTTTTAGAACGGTTTTCATTCTTGCAACGGTGTGTCTTAAATCTCTAATTCTAGAAGGTTTTTCTAAAGTACCAGTTGCTTGTTGAAAACGTAAATTGAAAAGTTCTTCTTTGGTTTCAACTAATTTCTTGTTGATTTCTTCAGTTGATAGTTCTCTTATTTCCTTAACCTTCATTTGTTTCACCACCATCTTCTTTTTTTACAAATTTCGTTGCAATTGGTAGTTTATGAGAGGCAAGTCTTAATGCTTCACGTGCTGTTGCTTCATCAACACCACTAATTTCAAACATTATTTTTCCTTCTTTTACTACTGCAACCCAACCTTCAACATTACCTTTACCTTTTCCTTGTCTGGTTCCGATTGGTTTCTTTGTTAAAGGCATGTGTGGGAAGATATTAATCCAAACTCTTCCACCACGTTTCATATAACGAGTCATTGCGATACGAGCAGCTTCGATTTGATTTGCTGTGATCCAAGCTCCTTCTTTTGCTTGTAATCCATAGTCTCCAAATGCTAACTCTCTATTTCCACGTGATCTACCTTCGTGAGGTAATCTATGTACACGACGATATTTTGTTCTTGACGGAATTAACATAATTAATTACCTCCCTTAGTATTATTATTGTTTGTGTTCGTTTTGTTTTTCTTATTTAGGATTTCTCCTTTATAGATCCAAACCTTTACACCAATTTTTCCAAATGTTGTATCTGCTTCTGCTGTTGCATAATCAACATCTGCTCTTAAAGTATGTAGTGGAATTGTTCCTTCTGTATATCCTTCACTACGAGCCATATCTGCTCCTCCTAAACGTCCAGATACACTTGTCTTAATTCCCTTAGCTCCTGCTTTCATTGCATTTCTAATTGCACGTTTTTGAGCCATACGGAATGATGCTCTATTCGTGATTTGATTTGCAATTGACTCAGCAACTAGATCTGCATTTAAATCTGCATTTTTAATATCAACGATTGAGATTTGAACATTTTCATCTGCAATCTTTGAAAGTTGTTTCTTTAATTTTTCAATTTCTTCTCCACCATGTCCAATCATAACACCTGGTTTTGAAGTATGGATAACAACTTCTGTTTTCTTAGTATTTCTTTCAATTTCAACCTTTGCAATTCCAGCATTTTTTAAATTCTCTGCTAAATAATTACGAATTTCAATATCTTTATTTAGTGTTTTAGCAAAATCTTTTTTGTTAGAATACCATTTTGATTGCCAGTCTTTATTGATACCAAGTCTTAGTCCATTAGGATTTACCTTTTGTCCCATTTGCGTTACCTCCTTATTAGTTTTTTGTAGCCACTACGATTATGATGTGACTAGTTCTATGATTTCTATGTCCTATGTGTGAACGTGAATCAAAAAAGTGACGTTTCATAACAGGACCAGCATCAACTCTTGCTTCTTTTACATATAATGTTGCAGCATCTGCTCCATTATTGTTTACTGCGTTAGCGATAGCAGAGTCTAATACTTTTTTCGTAAGTCTTGCTGATTTATTATTCACATTATTTAATATGGTTAATGCTTCACTTGCTTTTTTTCCACGAATCATATCAGATACTAAACGTGCTCTGATAGGGGAAATTCTTAGCCCTCTTGCAATTGCTTTTGCTTCCATATATTTACCCTCCTAGTCATTTTATTAATTCTTTTTATCTGCACCATGTCCACCAAATTTACGTGTTAATGCAAATTCACCTAACTTGTGACCAACCATGTCTTCTGTTACATATACTGGAATAAATTCTTTTCCATTGTGTACAGCGAATGTGTGTCCAATAAAGTCAGGGAAAATAGTGGAACGGCGTGACCAAGTTTTAATGACTTCTTTTTTTCCAGTACTATTTAATTCACGAACCTTTTTTAGTAATCTATCAAATACATATGGTCCTTTTTTTAAACTTCTTGCCATTTTCTAAATCATCCTTTCCTTATCCTATTTACCATTACGACGACGTACTATGAACTTGTCAGATTGTTTTTTCTTACGTGTCTTTAATCCAAGAGCAGGTTTGCCCCATGGAGTCATTGGAGCCTTACGTCCAACAGGTGCTCTACCTTCCCCACCACCATGTGGATGGTCGTTAGGATTCATAACAGATCCACGAACGGTAGGTCTAATACCCATATGACGTTTGCGTCCAGCTTTTCCAAGTTTTACTAATGAAGAATCTTCATTTCCTACAACTCCGATGGTTGCCATACATGTTCCTAAAACTTTTCTTTGTTCACCGCTTGATAAACGAATCATAACATAATCGCCTTCACGACCTAAGATTTGTGCAGAAGAACCAGCAGATCTTACAAGTTCTCCTCCCTTTCCAGGACGTAACTCCACATTATGAATCATTGTACCTACTGGTATATTCATAATTGGTAATGCGTTACCAACCTTGATATCAACATTTTCTCCAGATACAACTGTATCATTAACAGTTAGACCTTTAGGAGCAATTATATATCTTTTTTCTCCATCTGCATAATTTACTAATGCAATGTTTGCAGTTCTATTTGGATCGTATTCAATACTTGCTACGGTTCCAGGTACGTTTGCTTTATTTCTTTTAAAATCAATGATACGATATTTTCTTTTTACTCCTCCACCTTGGTGGCGAACTGTTATCTTACCTTGATTATTACGGCCACTATTTTTCTTTACAGTAACTGTAAGTGATTTTTCAGGAGTACTTGTTGTAATTTCTTCATTTACTAAAGTACTCATTTTTCTACGTCCTGGTGTAGTAGGTTTATAATTTCTAATTGCCATAACATTTCCTCCTTCTAACCAAGATCAATTGTTTGTCCTTCTTGAAGTGTAACAATTGCCTTTTTTGAACGATTTGTTAATCCTGTATAACGTCCAACTCTTCTTTTCTTAGGTTTTACATTGATTGTACGAATAGATGTTACCTTTACTTTGAATAGTTTTTCGATAGCTTCTTTAATTTCAATTTTATTGGCTTTTGGATCAACTTTAAACGTATATTTTCCTTCTTGTTTTGCTGCCTCTGATTTTTCAGTTACAACTGGTGCTTTGATGATTTCTAAATATTTAGTGTCTTTCATTATTTAAGCACCTCCTCAACATATTTTAATGCATCTTCTGTCATAACCATAACATCTGTTCCAACGATATCTAATACGTTGATTTCATCTGCTAAGATTAATACAAGATTTTCAATATTTCTTGTTGCTAAGATGATATTTTCATCAAATTCTTTTACAACTAGTAATACTTTTTTATCACTTACTTTTAATGTCTCAAGTACTTTTAACATTTCTTTTGTCTTAGGAGCAGAGATTGTTAAGTTTTCTAATACGACTAATTCTTTTGCATCTGCTTTTTCTGTAAGTGCTGTGCGTAATGCTAATTGTCTTTCTTTTCTATTTTGTTTTTTACTATAGTCTCTTGGTACTGGAGTTCCATATCTTCCTCCACCTACCCATTGAACCGCTCTAATAGAACCTTGACGTGCACGTCCTGTTCCTTTTTGTCTCCATGGCTTTCTTCCACCGCCAGAAACTTCTGAACGATTTTTTGTTTTATGTGTTCCTTGTCTTAATGATGCCATTGATAAGATGATTGCATCATTTAAAACAGCATTGTTTGGTGTAATTCCAAATATTTCTTCTTTTAAATTAATGTCCTTTACTTTTTCACCTTTTAGATTTAAAAGTTCTACTTTTTTCATCTATGATTCCTCCTTTCATCACTTGGTATAATTTTCGTTTTTTCTTTCTATATATATACTGTGATGATTATTCTTGTGTTGTTTCTTCGATTGGTGTTTCTTCTACAGCTACATCTTCAACTACTTCTTCTGTTGCAACTTGTTCTTCTTCTACTACTTCTTGGTAAGTAATTAAATCAGCTGCTTCTTTCTTATCATTTGGTTTTTTCACTGCAGTACGAATCATTACTAATGATTTCTTTGCACCAGGAACATTACCTTTAACTAAAATTACACTATTTTCTGTATCGATTGATACGATTTCAAGATTTTGTACAGTTCTTTGTACATTACCCATTTGTCCAGGCATTTTCTTTCCTTTAAGTACGTGCATTGGAAGTAATGTACCTAAAGATCCAACACCTCTATGGTATTGAGAACCATGTCCTTTTGGACCAATTTTTTGATTGTGGCGTTTAATGACACCTTGGAACCCTTTTCCTTTAGAAGTTCCTGTAACATCAACAATTTCTCCAGCTTCGAAAATGTCTACACCGATTGTTTGACCTAACGTGTAATCATTAACATTTACTCCTCTTATTTCTTTTAAGAAGCGCTTAGGTGTTGTGTTAGCTTTCTTTGTATGACCCATTTCAGCTTTGTTACTTGACTTTTCTTTGATTGTCTCTGTAGCAAGTTGAATGGCATCATATCCATCTTTTTCTACTGTTTTGATTTGAGTAACTACATTTGGTTCTACTTCAATCACAGTAACTGGGATTAGTTTTCCACTTGTTGTGAAAACTTGAGTCATTCCGACTTTTTTACCTAAGATTCCTTTCATTTAATTTTCCTCCATTATTTTGTTTTAATTTCGATGTCTACTCCGCTTGGTAAATCTAAATGTGCTAATGCATCAATAGTTTCCTTGCTTGGATTTTTAACATCAATCAATCTTTTGTGTGTACGCATTTCGAATTGTTCACGTGAATCTTTGTCTTTATGAACAGCTCTTAAAATTGTAAACTTTTCGATTTCTGTTGGTAGTGGTACTGGACCAGAAATATCTCCACCAGATCTCTTTACGGTTTCTACAATTTTCTTTGCTGCATTGTCTAATACTCTGTGATCGTATGCTTTAATTCTAATACGAATTTTTTCTGTTGACATTTGAAATCCTCCCTTCGCCTATATCTAGTATAGACTTGCTCCGTACAAATAACCCGACTTCTTGGGGAGTACTTTTTCATTTTCTTTGAAATGAATTAGCAACTTATCCCGGTGTGTCGACAACCTTGCACATCTAAGCAGTCACACGTATTTAATTTTAACATAGATATTCCCATAAAATCAACAGTTTTTTTCGATTTTTGCTATAAAATTCTTTTATTGCTGCATATTTTTCTTTTCTTTTACAAAAAAAGACATTTTCATGTCTTTCTTTTCGCTATTTTACTTGTTATCTAGGCAGAAAATCGCATAAATTGGGATATAGCGAATATCTTTCTTTGTTTGGAAATTATTCTCAGTAATTCGATAAGCTTCTGGTACTGTATATTTTTTCATAAATACCGATAATGATTTTGCTTTTGAATTGGTTTTGGTTGTAATTTCCATTGGTAAGATTAATCCTTTTCTATTTTGTACTACAAAGTTTACTTCTGCTTTTCCTTCTGATTGATAATAGAATAAGGAATATCCATTCTCTGCCAAAGATTTTGCAATTGCATTTTCATATAGTGTTTCTTTCATATTCTCATCTGTTTGTAGTTTCTTATAATTTAGATGAAGCATGGTATATAAAAGTCCTGTATCTGGTGCATATAATTTAAAACTATCTACATCTTTACTGGTTGATAATGGAGATTTTACATTTTTGATTTTGTAACTACGATAAACTAATTGATTGTTTACTAGATAATTAATCACACTCTCATACTCTTTTGCTCTTTTTCCAGAACCCATTGTTCCATATTGAAACTTTTTATTATCCTTCTTTAATTGATCAGATAAGGAATCTATTACTTCTAATCCTCTTGGAATATCTATTAAGGTTGGATTCATGGCTACTTCTTTTTTATAAATATCGATTATTTTTTGTTTGATTGCCTCTCTCTCAAATGCTGTCTTGCCGTCTAGTTCTGCTTGAATAACTTCTGGCATTCCTCCTACTTCTAGGTAGTTTTGGAAATAATCAAGAGCCACTTTATGAAAAGGACAAGTTTTTCTCTTAGTAAAAGATTCTCTTATTAAATCGGTTAGATTCTTTTCATTATGAGCCCATAAGTACTCTTCAAAGTCCATAGAACTCATTCCCTTAAATTGTAGTTCTTCTCCTTTAAATTCATTTAAGTTTTCTCTTCTTGATGTAATCGCAATAATATGATAAGCACTATGCTCACTACCAAATAATTTTAATCCTTTAATAATTTCAATATGATTTACATTATCTAGTATGATCAAAGTATCTTCTTTTAGAATCGTTTCTCCAATCATTAGAGATAAATTTAAAATGATTTTTTCGGTTGCTTTTTCTTTGGTGAATAATTCTATTAATTCTTTATTGTTTTCTGTGTTGAAGTATACAACGTTCTTATAATTTTTTTCGCCAAAGGATAATACGGAAAATGTCTTTCCTATTTGCTTTGGTCCATATAATAACATTGGTTTGCGAATAATATCACTTTTCCATTTGCGAAAGAATTCTTCTATTTTTCGTTCCATAAATTGTATCCTCCTAACATATTTTCTATAAAAAGTATACTTTGTATTTCTTTTTTTGTCAATAAAAAAGACTTTTTGAAGTCTTATGTGCTTAATAATGGTTTCTTATGTTCTAGGCGTAGTTTATCTGCAATGGTTACAATGAACTCTGAGTTGGTAGGTTTTGCTTTATCGATATCTACGCTATAGCCAAACATATCTTCCATAAATTCCCAGTTTGCACGATTCCAACTTACCTCTATCGCATGACGAATTGCTCTTTCCACACGAGAAGTGGTTGAGTTAAATTTCTTTGCAATTTCTGGATATAACTCTTTTGTAATTCCTCCTATAATATTTGGATTGTGATAAATCAGAGAGATTCCTTCTCTAATATACTGATACCCTTTAATATGAGAGGGAACCCCTAACTCATGTAGAGTCTTGGTAATCGATACTTGCAGAGTATTGTTGTATAGATCAATTGGTGCTTTTTCTTCTTTTCTACTTGCAAGTTCTCGAATGGTCTTTTCTAAAATTACTCGATTACAAGGTTTTAGCATAAAATAATCTGCTCCTAGTTCTTGTGATGTTCGAATAATTTTTTCAGAACAACATGAGGTTAAAACAATTACGCTTTTATCGATTTCGTTTTCCCTCATAAATCTTAGGACTTCTATACCATCTTTCTTAGGCATGACAATGTCTAATAGTATGATATCAAAGTCATCTTTCTTTGATTTGATTAGATCAATCCCTTTTTCTCCATCGGTTGCTTCTAGGACTACTTCTATTTCTTTTGAATCTTTAAAATATGTTTTTGTTTCTTCGATTACTGATTCGCTGTCATCTATCACGAATAGTCGAACTTTTTGCATTGGTTTCTCCAATCATCTCCACGCAATTATCATTATATAATATGTCGTAAAAAAGGGAAAGAGAAAAAAAAGACAAGTTTTGTCGACTTGTCTATTCTCTACCATCTAATTTCTTTAAAAAGATTTGTAATTCTTCTGGTTTTAGACTTAATCCACCAAGTAAATAACCATCAATTAAAGAAACAGTTTTTAAGAGATCAATATTTTTTTCGTTGGCACTTCCTCCATATAAAATGGAACTATTTGGAAGAATTTGTTTGATAAAACGGAAGACTTCTTCAATTTCCTCCATAGTTGGGATAATACCTGTTCCAATAGACCAAATTGGTTCATAGGCAACAATTATTTTTGCTTTTTCCTCTTCTGTTAAAGTATCTATTGCCGTTTTTAACTCTTCTTTTAGAACTTGTTCTACTTTCTTTTCTTCTCTTTCTTCTTTGGTCTCTCCAATACACAAAATAGGAGTGATCTCATTTTCTAATAACTTCATTAGTTTTTTATGAATCCCTTCTAGGGATTCTTTTTGATACTCTCTTCTTTCACTATGACCGATAATACAATACTCTACTCCAGATGCTTTTAAATCGATTGCGGATACTTCTCCTGTGAAGGCTCCTTCGTTTTCTGTACTGACATTTTGAGCTCCAAGGAAGATTTTATTTGGTTGCCATAGATTAATATTTAAAAATGTTGGGCAAACAATCATCTTAGAATTTGTTTCTAATTTTCCAAGTTTTTCTTGGTATGTTATAAATTCTTCTTTTGATAAATTACTTTTATTATTTAATGCTACTATCATTGAAATTTCTCCTTAATCCTTTTATATATTTTTGATAAGATACCAAAACGGTATTCTTCTTTTTTTTCTTTGATTGCTCTTTGATAGACTTCTATTACTCTATCTGCATAATTCTTAGAACTATAATGCTCTGCTTGAATTCGTGCTTGTTTATTTAGTTTTTCTAGTTCTTTTTTATTTTCATATAAGTATAAGATCTTTTCTTGATATTCTTTTTCAGTTTCAAAGAATAGACCATTTAAGTCTTCTGTTACCATTGATTGAAAGGCTTCATCTCGCATACATACTGGTACTGTGTTTGATGCCATTGCCTCGATTACGGTTAATCCTTGCGTTTCCGTTTTGGAAGCTGTTGCGAAGACATCTGCAACATGATAGTAAAATGGCATATCTTCCCATGCTGCTTTTCCCGTAAAGATTACGTGGTCTTCTAATCCTAATTCTTTTGCATGTTGTTCATATTTTTCTTTATCAGGCCCATCGCCTACAATAATGAGTTTGATGTTTTTATATTTTTTCATTAATTCTTTTTCGGAACGAATTAGAAACTCTACATTTTTTTCTTCTGCTAGACGTCCAACAAATAGAATGGAGAAGTCTTTCTTACTCATTTTTAATTGTTTTCTTAAACTGTTAACTCCCTTTTCATCTACATTCTCTTTGTAAAAACGTTCTACTTCAATCCCTGTTGGAATAATATGAATGTTTTTTTCAAAGCGATATTTTTCTTTAAATAACTTATAGGTTTTATTGGTTGGGACTATTAACTCTGTTGCGGTTGTATCACAATAGAATTTTGTGAAGTATTCTACTAATTTTTTACTAGATCTTTGGAAATAGCCTTTTGTAATATAGTGAATATAGTCTTCATACATCGTGTGATACGTATGAACTAAGGGAATATTATATTGCTTCGCAATTAGTCTTGCGAAAGTTCCTACTGCGAACTCTGTTTGTGAGTGAATGACATCTAGATTCCAACTCTTAATCTTTTTTACTGCTCGTACGGGATAAACACTTGTTAATCTTGCATTATAGATTCCTGTTGGTAATCCAGGAATTTTTAAGACTCTTTCTCTTTCGTCATACTCATATTTAAAACTTTCTAGATTTGCTGTTACTACATATACTTCGTGTCCTTCTTTTTCTAGAGCATGTTTTAACATGACTTCACTTGTTACTAAACCACTGATATAGGGCGTATATGTCTCTGTAAAAATACCTATTCTCATTTTTTCGTCCTCTTTCATTTTAAGAGAAAACGCAATACGATTTTTGTATTGCATTTTCCCTTTTATTCATTTTCTTTTTCTACAAGAAATATGATACTATCTTTTTCTTGTCCTAGACATTCAAATTCATTTCCCTCTAAATACTCTAGTAAACTTTTATCTTCTGGATTTATTTTTAAAAATACTTCTTCCATGCCTAATGTATTCATGGCATAGGTTGCTGCTAAAGAGACAATTTTTCTTTTTCTCGTATTTTTTGGTAAGAAGGAAATGGTACAACTTTTTATGTCTTTATATCCTTGTAAATGGCAGATTTCTTGTACTTTGTTTTTTTCTTCTAAAACAAGTTCTATATTAATATCATTACTCGTTTCGCTTTCTTTTTCGTATGTTCCTATGGGTGTGCAAACTGTATTTTCTTTCTCAAATTCATCCATTAACTTTATTTGTTTTAATTGTTTTGGGTCAATTGGAAAAAGTTTTGTTTTCAATTTTCTCACCTACTTAATGGCTTCTAATCCTGGTAATTTCTTTCCTTCTAGATATTCTAGGGTTGCTCCTCCTCCAGTGGATGCATGATAAACTTTATCTTTGAAGCCTGCTTTGGTCGCAGCTGCTACAATATCTCCTCCACCTAAGATGGTTTTAATTTGATTTTCTACTACATATTTTAGTAATTCATCTGTATTTTTCTTATATTGATCAAATTCGTAAACCCCTAGAGGTCCATTCCAAATTACATTTTTAGCAGTCTTTAAAATGCTCTCATATAGCGTTCTTGTTTCTTCACCGATGTCTAATCCCATTTCGTCTTTATCTATTTGATAAGCACTCTTTGTACGATATTCTTCATCGTTTGTGAATTCATTCGTTACTGCAAAATCAATTGGTAATACAATCTTATCTGGATATTCTTGTAATACTTTCCTACAGAACTCTAGGTTTTCTTCATCTAGTAGAGATTTTCCTATTTCGTATCCTTTTGCTTTTAAGAATGTAAATGCCATTCCTCCACCAATTAATATTTTATCTGCTTTCGTTACTAGGTTTTCAATTACACCAATTTTATCAGCTACTTTTGCTCCTCCTAGTACGACTACAAATGGTCTTTCTGGGTTATCTAAAATACTTAGGGCTGTTAATTCTTTTTCTATTAAGAATCCTACTCCAGACTCTAAGTGAGAAGCAATTCCTACGTTAGATGCATGGGCTCTATGGATTGTTCCAAAAGCATCATTAATAAACACTTCTCCTAAAGATGCCCAATAGGCACCTAATTCTTCATCATTTTTACTTTCTTTCTTGCCATCTAAGTCTTCATATCTCGTATTTTGTACAAGGACAATGTCTCCTCCTTGTAGGCTATCTACGATTGCTTCTAATTCTTTTCCTCTTGTTTTTTCGCTAAATAAAATATCTTTTTTTAATAATTTTGATAAGCGATCGGCTACTGGAGATAAATCATTCTTTGCTAAATCTGCTTCTTCTTTTACTCTACCTAAGTGAGATAATAAAATAATCTTACAATTTCTGTCGATACAGTATTGAATTGTTGGTAGAGCTCCTACAATTCTCGTATCATCCACTATTTCCCCTTCTTTAATAGGGACATTAAAATCACATCTTATGATGACTTTCTTGTTGTCAATATTTAAATCTTTTATTGTTTTCATATTGAATTCTCCTATCTAGTTCAATTATACCATTCTTTTTGCCTAAAAAAAAGAAATTAATCTTTTCTTAATTTCTTTTTTTATCTTGTCATTAAATATTTTGCTGTACGAACCATTTGTGCTGTATAAGACATTTCATTATC
>CANRPY010000002.1 GCA_947632595.1 uncultured Bacilli bacterium
GGACCTGACAGGACTTGAACCTGTGACCCCACGCTTATCAAGCGTGTGCTCTAACCAACTGAGCTACAGGTCCACATCAATAAGTACTTTATAAGTGTACTATAAATTGTTTTATTTTGCAACAAGAAAATCATTTTTTCTTTGATTTCTCAAGTCGCAAATATAGAATACTATAAAAAAAGCAACAAAGTCAAGACTTTTTTTTGGTAGTTTTTTAATTTTCTTTAAATTCCTAAAAATTGTAAAAAACACTTGTCATTCTTATCTTTTTGATATAAAATAAATATGCAACTTGGAAATGGGGCGTTAGCTCAGTTGGTAGAGCAACTGACTCTTAATCAGTGGGTCTAGGGTTCGAATCCCTAACGCCCCACCATTTAAATACTAAACTCGAACTTTTTAAATTATTTGATAAGTTCGAGTTTTATTATACTTCCATTTAAGGAAGATATTTTTAGTGATTAAGGGTGCATTTCATTAAAACAGAAATTAATGTGAATGACAATGTCAGAAGTCATTTAAATGATTAAGATTATTTAAATTTAGTACCGACTTCTGAAATTGGTACTATTTTATTAGTATGATTAAAATTACAATAATAAGGATGTGATTGTATGGATTTATCCTCTTTTACTTGTGTATCGGATGATTTGTCTCTTTCCTCTTATCTTGCTTTTCGAGAAGAAGTTAAGAAGAATATGCCTCATCCAGAATGGCTTGGTGACTTTTCTTTAGAGGATTTAAAAAGTCTTCTTTTAAATGGTAGTAAAATTTGGGTTTATTATGATAGAGGACAACCTGTCTGTTCTATGATGTATTTGCCAGCAGATTCTCATTCTCTAGAGTCTTTTGATCTTTCTTATTCTCCTTTAGAAGTTGCGGATTATGGACCTATGTTTGTTCATCCTCTCTATGTAGGAAAGGGATTACAAATGCAAATGTTTCAAGTGCTTGATCAATATGCAATGCAAAGGGGTTGTCGATATGCTGCTTGCACGGTACATCCTGATAACACCTACTCTCTTCATAATATTTTAAAACATGGATTTCAATTTCAGGCGAGAAAAACCTTTCATAGAGGAGAACGAGCTATTTATGTAAAAGAATTAAAGGGATAAAAAAAGGAAAATTATCCTTTTAATTTTCCTTTCATACCTTTTACTCCTCCATTAGATGCGAAGCCAGATAAAATGTTAGAATCAAAGGAATGGGTTTTACTCATTCTTTTTTTGTAATCTTTAATTCCAATATTAATCATATCATCTAATACTTTTGTAAAGTCTTGGCCTTTTGCTTCCCATAGATAGAAAGCTAAACTACCTGGGATAGAGTTAATTTCATTAATATATACTTTATTTGTTTTTGAATCAATTAAAAAGTCAATTCTAGCATTTCCTGAACTACCAAGTGCTTTGAATGCTTCTACTGCAATTCTTTCTACTTCTTCTCTTACTTTCTTATCTAATTTAGCAGGTAGTACTCTGTTAGTAGAAGCCATTCCTTTGGATTTACCTTTTACTTTTAGACCACTTTTTAATTTTCCTTTTTCTCCTCCAATATATTTATCTTGGAAGGTTAAGAATTTATTGCCAGATAATACTTCTTCAATTTCACTTACTTTTTGATTTTCATAATTACCCATTACAGCAATATTTACTTCTTTTAGGTTTTGTACCACTTCTTCTACGACTACTTTTGTGTCATATTGAAGAGCTTCATCAATTCCTTCTTTTAGGGCATCTTCGTCTTCACATACACTAATTCCTACACTAGAACCTGTTGTTGCAGGTTTAACGATTAATGGATACTTTAATTTGTTTACTTTTTTTAAGACAGAGTCTGGATCTTCTCGATAATCTACATCATAAAACCATACATAGTCTGTTAATGGAAGGTTTTCCTTTTTCCAAATATCTTTCATAACGGTTTTATCTTGTCCTGCTACTGCAGCATAAACATTTGGTCCTACAAAAGGAATTCCGATTGTTTGTAAATATCCTTGTAATACACCATCTTCTACATTCGTTCCATGTACGATTGGGAAGATGATATCTACTTCTTTTACAATTTTTCTAAAGATCCCTTTCTTCTTTTGTAAAACATAATTTCCATTTGCATAATATAAAATTACGTTTGTTCCATATCTTTTAATTAAGTCTAGGTCTTGATATACATCAATATCTTTTAACATATCTCCTGTATACCATTCTCTATCTTTTGTAATATAGATTGGAATTACTTCATATTTTTCTTCATCCATTTTATTCATGGCTTGAATTGCAGAAATAATACTTACTTCGTGTTCTACAGATTCTCCCCCAAAAATAACTCCTACTTTAACCTTCATATCACCATCTCCTATTTCTCATTAAATGTATCTGGTAAGTCATTTTCAAATAATGCATAGACTTCATTTTCATATGCTTTTTCCATTATAAATGGATATGCATCCCTAACATCATTAAATATAATTATTTTTTCTTTGTCAAATCCTTTTTTTAGAAGACCTTCTTTGATTGGTTCTGTTTTCTTTTCTCCAATTAAAATGGCAAGGTCTGCTACCTCGGCAATTTGTTCTCCAAATTTTTCGTTTAATTCTTCTTCTTTTTCTCCTAGTTCTATCATACCAGGGGTTACCATAATTTTCATTCCTGGCATCATTCCTAGAATTTCACAAGCATTTTTGGCTCCTACTGGATTGGAATTGTATGCATCATCGATTTGATAAAAGTTTCCTAGTTTCTTTAACTCTAATCGATGTTCTATTGGTTGTACTTTTAAGACTGCTTTTTGTAGTTCTTCTATTTCAATTCCAAATTCTTTTCCACAAGCAATTGCGGATAAAATATTATATACGTTATGTTTTCCTAATAATTTTGTTTGGAAAGGATATTTCTTTTTATCGTCTTTCCATACAACATCAAAACTGGTTCCCTTCGCAGAACACTTGATATTTTCTGCTCGAACATCGACATCTTTATTCTCAATTCCAATCCAGATGACTCTTACTTTATTTTTTCTTTGATAACTTACTTGTAGAGGATCATCTCCATTTAAGACACCAAATCCATCTGGTGGTAGAGATTCTATTAATTCAAATTTTCCCTTTTGAATATTTTCCTGGCTACCAAAGCTTTCTAAATGAGCAGTTCCTATGGTTGTTAAAATACCATATTTTGGTTTTACTAATTTGCAAAGTCTTGCAATCTCTCCTCTTACATAGGCACCCATTTCTGCAATAAAAATATCTGTAAACTTGTCCATATGGTTATTGACTGTCATGATAAGGCCATTGAACGTATTTAAATTTTTAGGAGTAGGAAGAGCATTGTATTTAATATTTAGGATTTCTGCTAAAATATTTTTACTACTTGTTTTTCCATAACTTCCGGTAATTCCTATTATTTTTAAGTTTGTCATATCCTTCATTTTCTTTTGGGCCAACCTTTTATAATGATAATAGACTAGCTTTTCTATTGGCATATTGATTAACATTGCTATAAAGACTACGATTCTATTGAAATATAACATTAAAGTCTCTATTAGTAAGACAATCCAAACTGTTGTCATATTCTCTAGATTCCATATCATAACAATTAGTGGTAAAAGATGAAGAATGGTTAATGTTACGATTAATCGTTTTACTCTTGCAGTTACTACTAATTTCTTTTTATTTTGATCATTTGTAATTTTTTTATACCAACTATATCCTACGAAGAAAAATAGAATTGACATTATAAGCATTGATAAGATACTTACAAATTCTAAGTCATAAATTACAAAAACTCCTACTAGAGAAAGTCCTACAACCATGATATCAATACTGATAAAGTCTTGTATATTTTTTAAGACCCATTTCAAGTAACGATTGTTCTCATTATATAGATTTTGTTGTAACATATGAATACTTCGTTTTGATTTATAGAAAACGGAATAAAAGTATGTTAGTAATAATAGAATGTATATCCAAATCATTTTCTTTTCCTCCTAAAAAAAGTTATCTAATATTCTTGCGACTTGAGGTAGATTTTCTAAATAAGCATAGTGAGTTCCTGGTAGGACAATTAAAGCGGCATCTATCATTAGTTTTTCTAATTCTTTGGCTTCTTTTAAAGGGGCTTCTGTATCATTATCTCCCCATATTAATAACGTTGGTTCTTCTATTTCTCTTGCATATTTTGTTAAGTCTTCGTTTACGACTTCTACTAATGTTTGTCTCATAATAGGACTTGCTGCTTTGTAGTCTCTAGAACCAATATACTTTTTCATATATTCTCCAAATTGGTCTAGACCAGGTAGTTTTTTTAGACCTTTTAATACTTTTACCGTTAGTGGTAATTTTTCTTGAATACGAATACAAGGACTTCCAAATAATACTAGTTTCGTAATTGGATGCGTTGCCGAATAGCGAATGGCAAGTCTTCCTCCAAAGGAGTGACCTATCATAATTGGTTTTTTTACTTTTAGCTTTTCTAATACTTCTTCTACTAAATCCGTATATTTTTGAATATTCCATGCTTCTTTTGGTTCTTCACTTTCTCCAAAACCTGGTAAATCAAGAATGGTAATTCGATATTTTGTCGAAAAACAATCGCCAAGAGGTTTCATCATTTCGATATTTTGTCCCCATCCATGTAGAAGAACGATATCTTTTCCTTCTCCATATTGTATGTAATGAATATCCAAGTTTTTCCCTTTTATTTTCATGAAACCACTCCTTATATCATTATATCATACTTCACTTTTGAAAGAAAACGAAAACCCTCTTGGGGATTTATCTTCTTAGGAATTTCTTTTTTTAAACGTAAAATCTTGTAAAAAGAAGGTTTTCTTTTTGACTACTTTTTTGTATTTTTTTTAAATTTCTATTCTTTCTTATTGTTCCCTTGATAATTTGTGTTATAATTTTTATAGTAATAAGTGTAAAATGTGGGTGATTAGATGTTAACAATTTATAATAAAATTGAGAAATCTTTAAATGATACTAGTGGTTTTCAAATTATCACAAATGTGGAGTATTTGAATAGACCTTTTTTATTGTGTTTAACGACTCAAAATAATCTTACAAAATCCATTTATGGGATGATGAGAGAGGGAGCACAAGCTGCAAGAGTTCTTACGACACAAGAGATTGCAGGAGGATTTAAGATTAATGATTTCCCTATTGATATTTTAGGAGTTCGTCATCAAAATGATGATGATTCTGAAGATTATTTAGAAATTGCGGAACAATTCCTTTATCCTTATCTTACTCGTAGTGGAACTCAATACGAAAACGTGATTACACAGGCGTCTAAAGTCAATATTTTGGCATTTTGTGATGCCGTTGATCTTTATGCAAAAGTTGAGGATAGACTTGCTACTTTGCTTCAAAAAGATGGATTTTTATTTGAACAAGTACAAACTATTCTATCTAGAATTTGTATGATTGCTGTAGAAAGTTCTTATGAGACTGGTAGATTATATGCAACTTCTGTTGCTTTTATGGATGTTTGTGATTCTAAGTTAGCTATTTTAAATCGAGAAAGTTATTTAGATGCTTTAGAGATGCAAAAGAAAGAATTTATGTATTCTCCTTTAGGAAAATCTAATAGTGTTTTATATATCTTTAAGGGATATGGAAAGCATAGTATTAAAGAATTTTTAAGTTCTAAAAGTTCTGTAAAACCTGTATTTTGTGCAGTTACTTCTTTCTTCTTAGAAAAGTCTTTAGAAGCAAGTCCTGTTTCTGTTTCTATGATTATGGATTGCATTAATCAATATTCTCTTGATACTTCTATCGAAGAGAGATTGCAACAACTTGATCATCAGTTATCTTATCAAAATGCTCCTCGTTATTCTAAAGAGAGTGCTGATTTAAGAATGGAATTAAATATGGTTTATCATATTTTAAAGAAGACGAATGAAAGATTTATTCGTACATTAGAGAAAAAACAAGCACAAAATGATCGATTAAATTCTATTATTTATGGTATTCATGAATTTAGTAGTGATGTTACCTTCCAACAAGTACTTACTTATGCAAATATGTGGAAGAAAAAAGACGGAGAAAATTTATTATCGATTCCTAGTGACAAACAAATTCGTGTTACGGTATTAAATGAAAATGTTACAGAAGATGATTAAGCAAACCTAATGGTTTGTTTTTTTTGAATATTTTTGTCGAAACTTGTCGATTTATGATACAATCTATATAGTTAATATATTCGGAGGCGTTATGAAAAAGTTTATTATTATTTTTCTTTTCTTATTCCTTATTGTAGGAGGAGTAGTTCTTTTTTATCTTTATCAATATACAGAAGTATTTGGAGAAAAGTTATTCCCTCCTAAAATTCATTCTATTTCGATAACGTATACATCAGGTCTTCCTTTAGAACAAGCTTATGCATTAAACCAAGAAAAAGAAATTGTCCCTTATCATACTATTTCTTGTAAAAAGGAGGAAATTAAACTTCTTAAGAGAGCTTTTCGGCAATTACAAGTTAGAGAAGATCATGATGAAGATGCTTTACAATATGAAATTGTTGTAAATAAAAATATTCATTTCTATGTTGGAGAAAAGATGGGAATGATTGTTAGAGGAAAAAAGAAGACTTATGTGAAGATTCCTGATGGTGCTTTTGATGAAATAGAAAATCTTCTTGTGCAAAAAGATAAAAAATATTTAAAAACAATTTCTTATCAAGATGCTACTATCAAAATAGATGGTGCTCTTATTCCTATTACTCATAAAGAAAACTTAGAGTATTTAGAAGAATACAGTTCTTATTACCCTATTTCCATGGATGCTGATTATAAACAATATGATGGTGGAGCTATTGCTCAAATTGATTTAGGAGAAGAAAGTATTTATTTATATTCTTCTAAAATTGGTTATGTAAAGGAAAAAGAAAATTCTACTTATGTTATTTTTCAAAATGATTTATTAGAACTCGTAAAAGAAATTTATGATGTTTCTACTGTTTCTGTAGAAAAATAAAGGCATACAAGAGTATGTCTTTTATTTTTTGTGTAGATAGTCTACTAGAGTTAATTGTTTTATTTTTAAATTGTTCTTTTTACCACTACCTACTTCGATATCTGGTTTTATGATTTTTCCATGATAGTCACTTCCACCACTTATTAGTAAGTTATATTCTTTCGCAATCTGTTCGTAGTATGCCATTTCTTCTTTGGTATGAGAAGAGTGATAAGCTTCGATTCCTTTTAATCCTTTTTTTATCATATCCCGTAGTAGAATTAAAAATTCTTTTTCTGATAATTCTAAGGATTTTGGATGAGCTAGAACGGCTACTCCACCACTTTTGTTAATTGCTTCTAAACATTCTTCGTATGAGAGTCCTTTTCGATATGGTCTTGTTTTATTGAAGACATCTACTAAATATTTTTGAAAGGCTTCTTTTCCTGTTTTGGCATATCCTCTTTTTACTAAGATTCTGGCAATATCTGGTCTTCCTATATTATGTTCTCTTGTTAAAACTTCTAAGATATCTTCATAAGTGATTTCTAAATGATAATCTCTTTTTACTTGTTCTAGCATGGTTATAAAACTGTTCAGGCTGATTTCTTTTAAATTTTTCATCACTTCTTGGAGATTGGGATCTTGGAGGTTCATACCATATCCTAGAATATGCATTCTTCCTTTTGGAACTTTGGCAGATAGCTCTACTCCATTCCATATTTCGATTCCACTTTCTTTAATATAGGGTACTTCTTTATCTACGGATTCGATTCCTTTTATCGTATCATGATCGGTAATTGCCATAGTTGTTACACCGTGATCGATGGCTCTTTTTATGAGTTCTTCTGGTGTGAGTTCCCCATCAGAAAAGTTCGTATGCATATGCATATCTATTTTTTTCTCTTTCATTTTCTTATCTCCTTATCCAAATTTTTTGTTTTTCTTTTGCTAAAAAGGAATTTTGAAATATCTCTTGTGCTTCTAGTAAATATTTTTCAGGATCTTCTTCTGGCCAAAAATGAGTCAAAAGAAGGGTCTTACTTTTGGATAGTCTTGCTAGGTTTGCCGCATCGAATGCGGTAAGATGTACTTTACTATTTGCATGGTGACTTTTTAGGTAAGAGCTTTCTGCGATTAGTAGGTCACTGTCTTTACAAAAGTCTATTACTTCTTCGCTAGCATTAGGGCCCATATCTGATGTGTAGACTATTTTACTCTTCCCTACTTTTACTCCTACCATGTAAGTCTCTATTGGATGCGTATTGTTGTTGTAAAAGGTTAGTTCAAAGGGACCTATTTGCTCTTTGTTCTTTTGTTCTATATCGTGATAAGTCATATAAGATTCTTGTGTTTCTCTCATACTTTGTTTCGAGTGATTGAAATCGTTTTTTGGGAGATACATTTTTACTTTCTTTGTTAGGGAACCTAAGTTATTGTGAGTATAGGATGCATACTGTAAGGCACCTACATCTCCAATATGATCTTTATGAAGATGTGTTAGGATTAAGGTTAAGTTTTGTAAGTCTTCTGGAAAGGATAAATATCTAGTAATGCCATTTCCACAATCTAGTAATAGTTTCTCTTCCCCACTTTTTAACAAATACCCTGGATTATTTTTTTCTCCTTTTGGATAAGGAGATATGGTTCCTAAAGGGATTACTGTTATTTCTTTCATAGTGGATATCTCCTCTTTTCTAGCATTTTTCTTTTTACTAAAGGATCTACATAATTTGAAATGTCTTTTCCTAGACGATAGACTTCTTTTACTACAGAAGAGGAGACAAATTGATATTCTTTATCGGCAAATAAACAGATGGTATTGATTTTTCCTCCTGATATTTCTTTATTTATTTGTTGAAGACTTACTTCATCTGCAAAATCTGTTAGACTTCGTAATCCCCTAATAATTGCTTTGCATTCATATAATAAGGCAACATCTACTGCAGCTTGCTTAGAAGAAACTACTTTGATATGATTCATTTTTCGGTATAGATTTTGAATCATTTCTACTCTTTCTTCTTTGGTAAACATGCTCTCTTTTTTGGCAGGATTTTGTAGGACCGCAATGACTACTTCATCAAATAAGTTACTTGCTTGTTCAATAATATTCATATGTCCTTTGGTAATTGGATCAAAACTTCCTGGATATAATACTTTTGTCATACTTTCTTCACGACCTTTCTTATTTCATTCTCCTCTGTTCCTTTTAAAACAATGGTAAAGTCTTCTTCATTATATGTTGGAGCAGCACTATCTCTTAGGGCAAACTCTTCTTCTGTTAGACCATCTCGTTTTAGTACTCTTCTTTTTCTCTCTTCGTAAGGGACATCTAATAAAAACGTTAGATCACATTCTTTAAAAAACTCTGTTTTTTGAAGAAGTATCCAATCTAATAGGATAAGATTTTCTTTTTCTTCTTGTATGATTTCTTCTATTTTTCTTCTCATGTATTCCCAAGTATATTTTGTTAAAAGAGCCATTTTTTCTTCATCGGAATATACGAGTATTCTTAACTTTTTACGATCTACTCTGCCATTTGTTAAAATATTTGTTCCAAAGACAGATACTAACTTTTCTCTTACGTCTTTCTCTTCTATTGCTTGATGACCAATCTTATCTATTTCTACATGAATCGTTTTTGTTTGGTAGATTTCCTCTAACTTTTTGGCAAGAGTTGTTTTCCCACTACCTGATTTTCCACAGATACCTATTATCATAGAATCCCTCCTTTCTACTTGTATTATAAATAAGTTTTTATTATAATAAAAATACATATTTATTATCTTAAATATAACCGGAGGTTATTATGAATATTAGTTTTGAATACTATCGTGTTTTTTATACGGTTGCGAATTATGGAAATATTACGAAGGCAAGTGAAGTATTGAATATTTCTCAACCTGCTATTAGTAAGTGTATTAAAAATTTAGAGACACAACTTGGGGGACAATTATTTGTTCGTACAAAACGAGGAGTTGTGTTAACAGAAGAAGGAGAAGCTTTCTATTCTTATATTAAGCAAGCTATGGAGTATATTAATAATGCAGAAAATAAGTTTTCCGATATGATTCATTTAGAGGCTGGATGTATTCGTATTGGAATTAGTACTACGTTAACGAAACAATTTTTACTTCCCTTCCTACAAGAATTTCACCAACGATATCCTAAAATTGATATTCAAATTATTACGAATTATTCTGTAGATTTGTTTCCTATGCTTCGTAATGGATTGCTTGATCTCATTATTTTAAATCTTAGTGGACATAGTTATGGGAAAGATATTGAATTGATTCCTTGTCGTGAAGTTCATGATACTTTTGTGGTGAATCAAGATTATCGTTTTCTACTTGATCAAAAATTATCTTTAAAAGATTTGGTTCATTATCCTCTTGTTTTACAAAGTAGAGGTTCCAATACAAGAGAATTTTTAGATGATTTTACAAGAAAACATGGTGTTTATCTTCAACCAAATATTGAACTAGCAAGTTACAGTTTAGTTGTCGAATTTGCGAAGATTGGGCTTGGAATTGGATATGCGACGAAAGAGTATTTGCAAGAAGAGTTTCAAAAGAAGGAACTCTTTCCTCTTCCTTTAGAGGAAGAAATTCCAGGAAGATTTATTGGTATTGCTCTTTGTAAAAACCAAGTACCTTCTTTTTGTACTAAAAAATTAATTGAGATTATTACTCATAAGACATAAAAAAACTTCCTATTGGAAGTTCTTTTCATTTTTAGTTGGATTGTAAACATTTCCTGCAAACCATACTTCTCCTGTTTTCTTATCTCTTATTAAGAATAAGAAAGGTTTATCAAAAGTAACATCAATTTCTTCTACAGGAACTTCATATTTATAGTCAAATCCACATCCGGCTGAACCCATTCCTCCTGCTGTTGTGGCAGCTGCTGCTTTGATTCCATCATTTGAGAATTCAATTTTTGCTTTATGAATTACTTTGTTAATGGCTTCTTTGGTTTCTACCATTTTTGATAAGTCTGCTTTGTTAATATCGAAAGCATCTTTCATTCCTAATGTTTGTAGATCTTTTATTAAATCCATTTCATATGAAAATTCATATAAAGGAATCGATCCTTGAACTTTGGTTACTACACCTTCTTTAAAATTATCATATTTTACTTCTTTTAGTTTTTTGACAAGAGAATTTACTTTGGATGCATTGATCGTATCTACGTAACTACCTAAACTTTCTTCTTTTGGCATAATAGCTACATATTGTAGAGTAGTTCCATTATATTCTTGAAGATCTTTTGCGAAAACTTTTACATCATCATCTGTATATATAGAAAAGTCTGTAGATGTTTGATTGTTGAAGTTTGCATCATGATAACTCCTATCAATATCTTCCATATATTGATTTACATAGTCCTCTACTTCTCCGCATGATGGTCCATTTTCATCGACGTATTCTTGATATTTTTCGGTTACTGTCTTACGAATGTTGTCTTCTCCTAATTCTTTTACGATGTCATAGCGGTTAAAACTTGCCCCTACTTGTACAGATTTGATTTCTTCTTGATTATTAAATGTCATACTTGGGTAATCTTCATCCATGATGATTCCGATGGATGCAGAATATTCTTCATGTGGATAATAAACATGATAACTTCTTTGATCCATTCCTTCTGGTAATGGTGCTGCTGAACATTGGATTCTATTTACCCAGTTCATATCGATTGCCAAAGCGTTTACTAAGAAGAAATCTCCTTCTGTTACTGTTTCGTCATCTAATAAATCTTCTACTAAATGAAATGTTTTATTGCTTACCCAAGAATTGATTGGTTCTGCACTTTTAAAGGAATCATAGATTACTTCTGCAGAGTATTTATTTTGTAGGGCAGAGACATAATCTTTTTTTACATCCCTTTTAAATTCATTACGAATAAACATTGCATTGGCAAATGACATATGTTCATTATTATCATATTTCTTTGGTTGATAATCGCCTATTACATTTTCAATTTGTTTACATGTAGCTCCATCAGATCCTTCTTTTAACATAGCAAGAGCATATTTAATGGATAATGGACTATAGATTTTGTTTTGTTCTTCTTTTTCTAGTTGCATAAAGTATAAATCAAAGTCAGATAGGTCATTTCCACTCATGCGATATTCTGATTTCTTTACTGTTTTTTCCGCAACTTCTGTTTTCTTCTTGCCATTTAAGAAAATAATCATTACGATTGCAAGTAAACAGATTACAATTACAATTGCACAAATAAGCGTTACGGTACTCTTTTTCTTGTTTTCACTTGAAACTTCTTTTGATCCTTGCGCGTTATTTTCTTTTGTTTCTTCTACCCTTGTTTCTTTTGGTTCTTCTTCAGGGGTTGTTTCTTGTTCTTCTACCGGTTCTTCTTTTCCTTTTTCTTCTGTTGCTTCTTCTTTTTCTTCTACCGGTTTTTCCTTTTTTTCTTCCATATTCGAATCTCCTTTTCTATCTTACTTTTTTATTATAACGCACAAATTGGTTTTCTCCAATCCTTTTTCTTAAGAATTTAAAATCCATTCTATTATTTTTCTTTTTACTTCAAAATATTCTTCTTTTTCAAATTGCATGTTCGCAATACAATATTTTTTTGATGCGATATGGGAACAGAACATACACTCTTCTAAATTATAAGAGTCTTGAATAAAAAGAGAATTTTGTATTTTATTGGAACAAATGACATTATAACAATTACTACAGTTTTTCGAGTCATCTACTCGGATTGAAAAGTTACAGGATGCTGAACGTTGCGAAGCTATTAAAAATTCTGAATCTCCACAGGAGTCACAAAACAATAAGTCTTTACAAGATCTGCAGTCTCCACAGTGATAGATATTTTCACAATTATAGATGGTATCACTTTTGAAGACATTCATGGAGTCATATACTCTTTCTGTTGTGATTAAATTAATTGAACTCCAAATTTGAAGTAATTCTTCTAAGTTTTTGAGGTCTCTTTTTGGAAGCATCCACCCTCCACTTGCATCCTTTTTTTCCATATTTTTATTGGTTATGTAGTTTTTACCATTGGGAGAAGATGCCCAAGTTTCTTCCTTGGTAATAGCGTCTATTACGGGATATGGTAATTTGATATCGAAAGCAAATCGTTTTTCCATTTCCTCTAATGAATAGGGATTTTCTACTTTTAATATAGATTTTATTATTTTATTTGCAATTTCCAAAAAATCTTTTTCCATTTTTATACTACCTTTCTACTGGTTGAATTTTCTCTTAATAAATCTTTTAAGGTTTTGGATGTCGTTATTTGAAAAGAAAAAGGATGGTTCGTGGAAGAGTACTCTTTTTCTTTTTTCACAATCTGCTCTATTTCTTGTTTTCTTGGATAGAAAGATAAGTCCATTGTTTTGGCATGAAACGCTGGAAGAAGAGTATTCTTTGCACTTACTCTTACAACACACTCTCTTGGATTTTGTTCTGATAAGAACTTTATTTTTGTCTCTTTGGTATCTTCTAGAGGAATTTTCATATTAAAATTATCGACTAATAGAGAAGCATCTAATTTCGATACTTTAAAAATATAGTAATTTATAACATTGGCAAAAATAGAATCTTGTAATTTCTTAGAGATTTGATTAAAGTATTGCGCCGCCAAAAAAAGAGATACCTGATATTTTCTTGCTTCGGATAGAAATCTTGTTAGAATAGGATTTTCAATGATTGGTACTTCATCCATTACTAATAGAATATGCTCTTTTCTTTTCTTTTTTTGCATCAGTAAAAATAATTGTTGTAAGATGAGACCGGATAAAGTCTTACAGATTTTATCTCCTAGAGTAATTCGATTTAGAGAAAAGATGGTTAAGAAATGATTATTAATGGTCTCTTCTAAGTTATGGCTCCCATCTTCTTGTTTCAATACTGGTAACATTTCCATTTCATCTATTAAACTAATGATGGGAGAAATGGCTTCTGTGTAAGACTTTGTTTTTAGTTCATTAAAATCCGTTAAGAAAAACTCTACTACACTTTCTGGAAGAGATTCTTTTTTTTTGATTACTAAGTCGTTTCGATATTCTGTATCTAATAATAATTTTCTTAATGTTTCAAAATGAAAGTTTTCTTCCGATAACAGTAAATAAATAGAATGTCTTAGTACTCTTTCTAATTTAGAATTATTTTGATTACTCATAAGAGATGTTAATAATTCTAGTAATAATTCTGTTTCTGATACGATATTATCCTTAGAGTTTTCAAATAGACGAATACTGTTTTTTGGTGATTCAAAATCCATTACTTTTCCTAGACCACCGATATCTTCCTCCATAGATGCATGAGGATCAATAACAACTACTTTATATTTTTCTTTTAGACTCTTATCTTTAGCAATCTTTTCTATGATTAAAGATAATAGTTTTGATTTTCCACTACCAGAAGAACCTAATATCAAAGAATGCTTGTCAAAATCATAATTTCTTAATTTCCAGTAGTAATTATTTTGTAAGTATGGAAAAGAAGATACGGATAAAATTGCATTTTCTTCTTTTTTGGATAAATAAGGAATTGCTTTTTTTATTTCTAGATACTTCGGTACTTTATCATAAAAGAATCTTTTATTTTCTTCAAAGTTTACCGTTAAAAATGTTGGTGCATATAAATATGGTATTTTATTCATGATTATTTGATTCTTTTTTCTTCGGTAAATTTTACAAGAGACTCTTCTTTTATCTTTCATAAAATTTCTAATTGTTAGTTCTGCGTAAATGAATTTTCCTTTTCTTTTCATTTCTTCTTCGTTGATCCAATCAATTACGTTTCTTTCTAATTTTGGAAGAGTAAAAAAAATCCAGTCTGCTTTTGGTTTCTTTCTTGCTTGTGTTTTTTTAAAAAGAATGGATGGTAGATCATTCATTGTTGTTGGAAGTGGATATTTTGTTAAAACATAGTAATGAATCGTATTTTTTTCTTTGGTAATGATGATTTTCCATTTCTCAAATAAACCAATATACTCTGATATTTTTTCTATCAAAGTCTCCCATTCTTCTTTTTTGACAACACTTTTTAAAAAATAAATTTGTGATAGAACCCCCATTATTCTCACCTCGATTCCTACTTTATCACTCTTCCAATAAAAAAAACTGACTTTTTTGATGTCAGTTTTGTCAGCTTGTCAGCTATTCAATGGCAACTAAGAAGTCAGTTACTTCTTCTTGTTGTTCTAGATGATAATATTCTAATTCTGGAATTTCTTTTAGATTATATTTACAAGAAGGAAGAAATTCATAGTAAAATTTTTGGGACATTTCTCGTATATCTTTGGCATTTGATGAGGAAATTCTAAATTTTAACCATTTGGATTTTGGAAACGTAAATGGTTTCCAATTGGGAATTTCTTTTGCATAAAGAATATAATAACCATTGCAATATTCATGGGGAGTTTCTGTTTCTTCATAAGTGATCATACCATATTCAATATCTCCATATAGGTCTTTGTATTTTTTCTCCATTTCCGAAAAAAATGTTGGAGCATCCTTTTCAATCTCATCATTATTTGTATTACAACCAATTCCGTATAACGTAAAAGATTCTTTTTCTATGATTTCATAATCTAGTTCTTGTTTTTCTAATTGTTCTTCTTGAAAAGTAATTTTGGGATAATTTTTTAACTTGGTTTCTGTTGTTACTTGACTAGGTTTTATTCCATGAAACTTTTCAAAGGCTCTTGAGAAAGATGTGGCATTTTCATATTGATACTTGATTGCGATATCCATTATTTTTTCTTTTTTTGTATAGAGATCATAGCCTGCCATAGAAAGTCTTCTTTTGCGGATATATTCTGCAAGAGAAATTCCTGTTAGGAGAGAAAAGAGTCTTTGCATGGTATAGGTATTTACTCCTAAGAACTTTGCTAACTTTTGATAAGAGATTTCTTCTTCTAAATTTTCTTCTATATAGAGGATCATTTCATTTAAATTTTTATAAATATTCACAATCATCACCATTTATTATTTTATCATATGATATAATCTTTATAAAGGAAAAGGAGAAATGGATTTATGAGAGTACTTAGTTTGAAGGAACCTTTTGCTACTTTGATTAAAGATGGAAAGAAGAAAATTGAGACACGGAGTTGGAAAACATCTTACCGTGGAGAACTTTATATTCATGCGAGTGCTACAAAAATTTCTAAAAAGACGCTAGAGAGAAAAGAATTAATGGAACTGGCAGGAGAGGACTTTTCCTATGGACATATTCTTTGTAAATGTCAATTAGTAGATTGCGTTTATATGACAAAAGAGTTTGTAGAAGATATTTGTCAAAATCATCCACAAGAAGCAATTTGTGGTCTTTATCAAGAAGGAAGATATGCTTGGATTTTAGAAGATGTTGAACCTTTAGAGGAACCCATTCCTGCGAAGGGGCGTTTACAAATATGGAATTATGATAAAAAATAAGATATGGAGGAAGTTATGAAAGTACTTATTGGAACTACAAATCCCGGAAAAATTGAGGGAGCGAAAAGAGCATTTGAACATTATTTTTCATCTGTAGAAGTGGAAGGAATAAAAGTAGATTCTGAAGTTGGGGATCAACCTTTTGATTTAGATGTTTTACAAGGAGCTAGAAATCGGGTTAAAAATTTAGTAAATTATGCAAAAAAAGAAAATATAAAAGCAGATTACTTTGTTGCGATTGAGGGCGGAATTACTAGTGTTTTAGGAACGATTATTGAATTAAATATTGCTGTTGTAGAAAATCATCAAGGTTTTCAAAGTGTTGGAACTTCTCAAGGATTTCCTATTCCTGAGCGATATATGGATGAGATTCAAGAAAAAGACTTTGGTTCGTTGATGGATCGTTTGTTAGATGGACATGAACTTTCTAAAGGAACAGGAGGAATTGGTGTTTTAACCAAGCAACAGGTTTCTAGAATTGATATTACGGAAAATGCTTTTATTATGGCTCTTACTTCTCATATTAATGGAGATTTATGGAAATAAAGAAAAAACGTTTTTTTAAACGTTTTTTTTATGGTTCTAATTTTTTTACCACATGACATGGATTTCCTACAGCAACAGAGTTTGAAGGAATATCTTTATTCACAATACTTCCTGCTCCTATTACCACATTGTCTCCAATTGTTACCCCTGGTAATACTACTACGTTTCCCCCTATCCATACATTATTTCCAACTTTGATTTCTTTGGCATATTCCAATCCTTGATTTCTTGTTTTATAGTCTAGAGGATGTCCTGCAGTATAAAAACTACAGTTTGGAGCAACAAAAACATTTTCACCAAATGTCACTTTATTTCCATCTAGAATTACTACATTGTGATTGGCATAAAAATTATTTCCTAGCGTTATGTTATATCCATAATCACAATAAAATGGGGGTTCAATATAGAAATTTTCTTCCGTCTTCCCTATTAATTCTTTTATCATTTTTTCTCTTTCTTCTATTTTCGATGGCATCGTGTGATTATAGAGAAAACATAAATCTTTTGCTTTTGTTCTTTCTTTTATTAATTCTTCATTGTAGTTTGCATCATAGAGTTCTCCGTTCTGCATTTTTTCTTTTTCTGTCATTTTTTTCCTCCTTACCTATTTCTATTTTATCATTTTCTTTCTTTTTTGGAATTTTTTTCTTTTGGACTCTCCAAGTAAAATGAATTATGATAGAATATTAATCAGAGATTTCTTTTTAGGAGGGGTTCTTATGGAGAAAGTGGATTCTAAATTACAAAAATATATTGAAGAAAATATCTTTCCTATTTATGAACAAAATGATTCCGGACACAGAATCGATCATATTCAATATGTTATTCAAAGAAGTTTAGAGTTTGCGAAACAATTTGATGGGTGCAACCCTAATATGGTTTATGTGATTGCGGCTTTTCATGATTTGGCTCATCATATTGATAAAAATCAACATGAAGTATTATCTGCAAAATTATTTTATGAAAATCGAGAAATGAAAAAGTTCTTTTCTTCTGATGAACGTAAAATTATCAAAGAAGCTATTGAAGATCATAGAGCTAGTTTAGAACAGGAACCTAGAAGTGACTATGGTAAAATCATCTCTTCTGCCGATCGAAATACCAGTCTTACATCTTCTTTACAAAGAACACATGCCTATACTAAGAAGTATTACCCAGAAGATGATTTGGAAAAGATGATTGAGAGAGCTTACTTGCATATTTCTAAAAAATTTGGAGAAGAAGGATACGCTAAAAATTATTGTAAGGATCCGGAATATGATGCTTTTAAAAAACAAGTACAAGAAATATTAAAAAATCGATATCAATTTGCAGTTCAATATATGGAGGTTAATGGAATTATGGATGTTAAAGAAAGAGCAAAACTTTTTGCAATACAAGCACATATGGGACAGGTTAGAAAAAGTGAACCTGATAAACCTATGATTATACACCCTATTGGGGTTGGGCAACTCTTGGAAGAATTTGGATATGATGACAATGTTGTTGCAGCTGGATATTTACATGATGTTGTTGAAGATACGAAGTATACTATAGAAGATATCCAAAAAGAATTTGGAGAAGATATTGCGAATTTGGTTATGGGAGCATCTGAACCAGATAAATCTCTTTCTTGGGAAGAGAGAAAAAAACATACCATTGAAGAGACAAGAAAATTACCACTACGAAATAAACTTGTCATTTGTGCAGATAAAATTAATAATTTAGAAGACTTATTTTTAAAATTTGAAAAAAGTGGAAAAAGAGATTTTAGTGCATTTAAAAGAGGAGAAGAATCTCAGAGATGGTATTATACGAGTATTTATGAGAGTCTAATTGATGGAGAAGATAAGGATTTACCTATTTTTCAGAGACTAAAAGATATTTTAGATAAAGTCTTTTATGAAAAGGAAGATTCTTATTTACGAGATACGATATTTGCTGATCAAAAAGATTATTACCAAGAATTAAGAAAATTACATGCTCAAAAATTAGAGTTAAAAAAATTAAAGGCACTTGTTACTCTTCCAAAACCATTTGTAATAGAATTTACGGGAACTCCAAGAACGGGAAAAACGACTACGATTCATAACTTATATGATTTCTTTAAGAAAGGTGGCTTTGATGTTTCTATTGTAGAAGAGTTTACTACTTCTCCTTATTATAAAGAACATTTACAAAAAGAATATGATCAGATGAGTTATGCAGAAAGAGATTTGGCTATTTTTGAAGAGATCTATCATCAATTACAAGATGCCGTAAAAATGCCTAAAGATCTCATCCTTATCGATCGTTCTTTAAATGATAGACAAATCTGGAATTATAGAAGACTTGTACGAGGTGATATGCCAGAAGATTTATATGTAGAGGCAAGGGACAAGTATTCGAAACTCTCTAAAGATTTGATTGATTTCTTAGTTATTACATATGCAGATTCCTTGGTTTCTTTAAAAAGAGATTATCACTCTAGTTTAGCATTAGAAAAGAGAAGATTTTTAAATGAAGAAAATTTAGAGGAATATAATCATAGTCTACAAGCATTAAAAGATTTATTTGAAAAAAGCGTAGTTTCTCTTGTATCTATTGATACTTCCGAAGAGAGTATGAATGATGTTTCCATTCAAGTTGCTTCTCAAGTTTTACCTGTTATGAGAAAAAAATATATTAAAGCATTTGAGAAGAAATATCATTTAAAATAAATTGACAATTTAGGGGGATGCAAAATGGTTAAGAATGTTATTTCTGTTATTGATGGAGAAGCAGGTAGTTGTGGGAAGGCAAAAGTCGTTGGGGAGATTGCTACAGAAAAAGATTTTCCTTTAGGGGCTGCTGTTACAAACTGTATGCCAAATGCTGGCCATACATTTGTTGATGAAAAAGGAGAAGCTATTGTCTTTCGAAACATTCCTGTTTCTGCAGTAAATCCCAATACAGAATTATTTATTGGACCGGGATCTGCGATTGATATGGACGTTTTTCGTGAGGAATATGAACGGGTTCAAAAATATTTAGGCGATCGAAAAATCTATATTCATGAACTAGTTCCTTTAATAGAAGAGAGACATAAACAGTATGAGAGAGAACATATTAAAAGTGGATCTACTTTTAAAGGTTGCGGAGCCGTTACACAAGAAAAAGTCGTTCGAGAAAAACAATTAGAGTTTTTTAAGACTTTTCGAAATGCAGTTGTATGTTCGAATGAAGAATGGTTAGATAGACTCTATCAACATCTAGATTGTCCTTTTGAATATGTCTTGTTAGAAGGGGCTCAAGGGTGTGATTTGGATTTAAATCATAGTGGTAATTATCCTTATGTTACGAGTCGAAATGTCTCTACTGCTCAATTACTTGCGGATTGTGGAATTTCTGCTGAAAGGCTTCTACAAACGATTATGGTCATTCGCCCTTTTCCTATTCGAATCAGTAATGTTACTAAATCAGGAGATGTTATTTATACTGGAGGGTATGGAACAGGAGATGAACTTACTTGGACACAAATTAATTTGGCATCTATGTATGGATGTTATCCCTTTCGTGGAGATGTAGACTCTCTACCCTATCATATCCATTTAAAAAGAGTGAAAAAACTTCTTCATCAGTGTCCTGAAGTTTTCTTAAAACAATTATTTGGAAACAACTATCGAACTATGAAAGCAGAAGATCTTACTCTCTTACAAATATTAGAGTTAGAAAGACTTGTTTATAAAACAAAAGGTTTACGAGAATATGAATCTTCTTTTTTAGAGACTGGACTTTTTGATCAAGATTTTCCTCCTAATACCATTTTTGATCAGTCAGAGCAAACTACGGTTACAAAAATGGAGAGAAGAGTCTTTGATTTGGATATTGCAAAACTAAAATCGAATTGTCGAATTAATACTCCTTCTCATCTTTATCTTAACTTTTTCCAACATTTAGGATATGAATATAAGGGAGCTGTTGGTAAGTTTGATGATTTTTATTTTCATCGTTACTTAAGAGAATATTTTGATTGGTTAGAAAGAGAGACAACGGTTCCTATTTCTACTTTAGGAACGGGTCCTAAAAATGGAGAAAAGATCTTCAAAAAAGAATTGATTCCAAGATAATTTTTGGAATCTTTTTTTGTTTCTTGACAATGAACTTTGTTTCTTATAATATAAGAGGCAGTCTTATAGAAGGGAGACTTTTTCATGTATTTTCAATCTGTAGATGAAGAAAAAGCAGTTCACTTTACAAAAGAATTACTTGATTCTTATAAAAAAATAGATGATGGCGTTCAGGATACCATTCTTACTCATCGAGATGAAGAATCCCAAAGAAACAATGTTGGTTGGTATCAACACATCGATGATCAACATAAAATTTTTATGAATATTCCAAATATCTTGTGTGCAAGATTTGGGATTCAAAATGGAGCCATTGACTATGATGGATTTTATGCTTTTTTAACCTTATGTACGGGTCATGAATTTCGTCATTTTCTACAAGGAAGAGTGATTTATGATGGACAAGAAATTGATGGATATACGCAAGATGATGTTTTTCATTCTGAACTCATGTTATTTATTCGTTATTTCTTTGATGCTTATTATTTATCGAATAAAGGAAATATTAAATATGAAGTAGATGCCGAAAAGTTTTCCATTATAAACGGAATTCAGTATTTAAAGGAATATTTTCCTGGGATTCCAGCAGAGAAATCTATGTTAGATGCCGTTAACTTCTATGCAGAGATTCAAACTCGTGGTGGAGGTATTTCAACTCTTCCTCTTGGATGTCATACGATTGAAGAAGCCATTCAAAAACTTCAGGAAAATATTCAAAAAAATGAAAGAATTCCAGAAGTCGATCGAACTTTATTTGTTTACCATCCTAGATTCTATCAAACTCATATGCGATTTGGCCTTGATGAAAATCAAGTTCTTACAAGAAAGTTTATCGAAGAATATCGCAGGGAAAAAGATGGCAGTAAAAGAGACTTATTGGTGGTGAATAGAATCCTATCTTTATTAGAACATCCAGAAGAATCTTTAGAAGAATTCCCTCAATTAAAAAAGAGATACCAAAATCATACCTTATAATCTTTTCATTATCCTCTATATTTTTGGGGGATTTTTTTGTGTCAAGTAACCTGATATCTTTCAATTTTTCTCTTTTTCTTTCTTAAAAATGATAAAATGTATTATAGAAAGATGCTTGTTAGTCTTATATCTTTGAAAGGAGAAATTTATGAAGCAAAATATCAAGTGGTTTCTTCTTTGTATCATTCCTTTTCTATTTAGTGGATGTGTTGATCAAAAACAAGTAGAATTAGATGAACAATTTAGGGACTATATTCGTAAGGAGTATTCTATTTCTTTAGCAAGTAATGCAACAATTGGAAAATGTAATAGCAAATGTGACTATTATGGTTATTACCCTTTAAAAAATGATTTAACGTATATGGTGCAGATTAGTAAGACAGGAGATCAATACGAAGTCTCTTATGATGAAGAATCTGTTTCGATGCGAAAAGAATTATATGATTATTTATCTTCTCAAAGAGGAAATGATTTTGTAAAAAATTTTTTGGCTTTCTACGATAATGGAGATCATGGTCATATGATTCATACTAGTATTACAAGAAATCAATTAAAATATATTATTTATTATGATTCTAAAATGGATATGGATAAAGAAATTGAAAAAGATTATCTTATTTTACAAAAAGCAGGTTCTATCCTATCTAGCAAAACCAATTATAAAATTAATGAAATGGAAGTCTTTTATATTGATGATCCTTTATTAAAGAAAAAGAATTGGCTTCTCAATGTTGATATCGATGTTGATGACTATACGAATGCTCCTAATTATTTAGATGGTGACAATAAAGCCTTTACTTCTAAATTTACTTATCATTTTAGAATTAGTGATTATAAAAATGATAGAGATTTGTCTACCCTATCTATAGATGAATTTAAAACGATGGTAAATCAAAATTTAGAAAAAAATTAGTTATAAAAAGGATGGTTTTAAAAATCATTCTTTTTTCTTATTTTCATTATTCTGTTATATGGTAAAGATACTTAAATTATAGTATAATTTTTTTATTAGAATGTATTTTCATGAAGGAGAATCTTAATGGAACAAGAATATTTAGATTTTGCGAAAGAAATTGCTTATCAAGCAGGTAAAATTATGCTTCAGTATTTTCATGGTGAGAATGGTGCTAGTTACAAATATGATCAAACGATTGTTACCAAAGCAGATACGGAAATCAATGATTATTTAATTCAAAGAGTAAAAGAGACCTTTCCTACTCATTCTGTAGATGGAGAAGAAGAACAATTTGGAAAAAGCAATTATGTATGGGTATGTGACCCTGTTGACGGGACGGCTATGTATGCAAGACATATTCCGGTTGCCGTTTTCTCTCTTGCTTTGGTTATTAAGGGAGTTTCTACGGTAGGAGTTGTTTATGATCCTTTTACCGATCAGTTATATTCTGCTGTAAAAGGAAAAGGTGCTTATAAGAATGATCTTCCAATTCATGTAAATGATATTGAGTTAGATGATATGAGAAGTGTTTCCAATTTTGATATGTGGCCAAAATCAGAATACAATGTCTTTGATTCTATTCGAGAATTAGGGAAAAAAACATATTTTGTTGGCGTAGGAAGTGTCATTAGAGCCTGTATGTGTGTTGCGAATGGAGACTTTAATTTAGCTATTTTTCCAGGTACGAAACATAAAAACTGTGATATTGCTGCTGCTAAAGTCATTGTAGAAGAAGCTGGTGGTATGGTTACTGACTTATTTGGTAATGAACAAAGATATGATGAGAGTATCAATGGAGCCATTATCAGTAATGGAAAAGTACATGAAGAAGTCCTTTCTGTTATCCAACAATTACTAGAAAATAAAAAATCTATCACGTGATAGATTTAAAATAGTTATCAAAAGATAGGAGATCTATTTATGCTAGATATTAATTTTAATCAAATTTATAGTACTTATAAAGATGACGAGATTGCGACACCACTGGTGACGCAATTATCATGGACAAATAATCTTCTTATTTTAAGTGGAGCAAAAACAAAGGAAGAAAGGCACTTTTATTTGCAGTTATCTATTAAAAATAATTATTCTAAAAGAGATGAAGTTTTTAATTAAAAATGATTTAGAATAAAAATAAAATATAGTGGGAGTAGCAACACGTTTCTTTCTTGTAAAAAATAAACGTCGCATTTTTAGTGCGACGATTTTATCTTTTGGAGCGAACGAGGGGAATTGAACCCCCATCACAGCCTTGGCAAGGCCGTATTCTAACCATTGAACCACGTTCGCATAAAAAAATGGAGGGGCCTACCGGATTTGAACCGGTGATCAGGGTGTTGCAGACCCACGCCTTACCACTTGGCTAAAGCCCCATCTCATGTACTTTATTATAACAATAATCAGTAGAAAATACAACTAAATTCTATAAAAAAAGAAGTATTTCTACTTCCATAAATAATATATATTCTTTGCATTATATTTTAATTCGTTATATTCTAATAAAACCTTTATTCCTTCTTTTTCATCAAATAAATATAATTGATTTTCTATACGAAATAAGATCTTATCTCCTACTAGATTCCATTCCTCTACGTTTTCTTTTTCCATTAATTTTACTTTGTTTTTACCTGGTATTTGTCTATAAAAAGTATTTTCTTCTTTAAAATAATAAATATTATTTTCTTTTACTAAGTCTTTTGATTTGGTAATTTTTTTATTCAAAATTCTTTCATTTTCAAAATACTCATCTTTTTCAAAGAAATCCGTTATGGATAATACTTGTTTCTTATGATCTGTAAATTTAATATAGCCTTCTTCTGTACTCACTTCTTTTAACTCTTCTTTTTTTACATTTAATGTATACTGTTTCTTTGCTTTTCTATCGGTAATATAGACTAAATCATCTTCTACTCCATTGATGTATGAGTCTTTTGAGATTCTGTTTTCTAATGTAATTTGGTTTACTTTCTCTTTCTTTTTATCATACGCATATATTTTTTGAATTCCTTCTACTGGAGTATTTTCTAATAAAACAAAATATCTAGATGTTAGGGTTGCTTCTATATTGTCATATAAATCATGATTTAGTATTTTTACTTCTTTTAATTCTTTTTGACTTAAGAGATTAATTCCTTTATAGTTCCATATGATTAAAGAGAAATATTCGGGGATATTTGCTTGATATACCTTCATGTTTTTATAATTTTTGGTTTTCCTGTCTTCTTCCTCTATTGTTATTTTTGCTTTCTTTAGTATTTTTTGAAAGTCTTTGTCTTCTTTTAAAACTTCTTTTGATACTTGGAGATTGTCTTTTGTACAATAGATTTCTTTTTCTTTTTGATTTATTACTGTGGGAACGATACAAGTAATCTTTTTTTCTTGATAGGTCTTGATTGATTTTACTATTTTTTTTCTTTTATTTACTTTATTTTCTATTTGGAAGGAGTATTCTTGTTTTCCTTTTTGAATATCTAATGTATAAATATGTTTTTTATCTTTGATTTCAAAGGTTTCTTCTACTCTATATTTATCTTTTTCATAGGTTACTTTGTGGTGCGTAATGGTCATTTTATAAATGATGGGAATGAATAGAATTATGACAGCAACGATTAAATATATTTTATATTTTTTCATATACATCACCATCTTCATTATAACAAAGAAAAAGACTATTCACTAGTCTTTTCCTCTGCTCTTGTTCCATATTTTTTCTTTTCTTCCATCATGTAACTTGTAATTTGTGTTTCTATTTCTGTTAAAGCATCGTTACTGATGTTAGAAAGGGTTACGAATTCTTTTATGGTATCAATATATACTTTTCCCCAAATAATTCCACTGGTAATTTTTAAGTCATTATACATATCTGGTGTAATGGAGTTTAAAAAGTAACCAAATACGACTCTTTTTCTTCCAATTAAGATTCTTTTATTGGTTAGAGCAATTACTGCACTTCCAAATATATTAAATGGATTATCATTTTTTTGGGCAATAAAGGCATAGATTACTTTTTCATCGGGGTTTAGATGTCTTTCTACTACTGAAGAATTTGCTTTGATTCTCCAACCTATTGTCATTGGATATTTTATTTTAAATTCTAATACTCTTTTATATACTGAGTTTTCCATAAGAATCCTCCCTTTTTATTGTATAAAACCATATGCAGTTAAAAATTCAACATAATGTTCTGTATCTACCAATCCATCGATTAGGTCTACTATTTGATTCTCTTTCACAATCATTAATAGTGGTGTTCCAAAACCTTCAGAGAATTGTTCATCTGATTTAATAAATTGTGTTTGTGTCTCATCTGTAAATTCATCTGTATCAAGATAATTAATTTCAATATTATATTGATAAGCTAAATTTTTAAGAATTGGATCTGCAATTTGGCAATATGGACAGCCTTTTCTTCCTACTAGGATTAGTTTTTGTTCACTTCCTGCATAGTACTCTAGATATTTTGCTACATCGATTTTGGTATGCTCTTTCATTTCTGTTTCTTTTACAGCTTTGCTTTCTTTCTGAGCATTTTCTAAGATTGCATTAGGATCAGAAGAAGAGGTTTCTCCTCCTGTTTTTGTTCCTACAAAGAAGGACGCAACGATCAAGACAATCACTAATACGATAGCAGCAACAAATAATATTGTATTCTTTTTCATAACTTTCTCCTTTCTTTCAATATATAAAATTGTCTTTTCTGTGTCAACATTTATTTTTCAATTCGATCAATATATTCTTCATATGGAATTTGACGATCGATAATGGTTCCATCTTCTTGAATTTCGATTACTCGATTGGCAACTGTACTATTTAATTCATAGTCACGGGTTGTAAAGATGATTTCTCCTTGGAAATTACATAACCCTTTATTTAGAGATGTAATACTTTCCAAATCTAAGTGATTGGTTGGTTCATCTAAGATTAAGAAGTTTGGTTCTTCTAACATCATTTTGGATAACATACATCTTGCTTTTTCTCCTCCGGATAAGACATTTACTTTTTTGAAAACATCGTCTCCTGAGAATAACATTCTTCCTAAGAAACCTCTTAGGACTGTCTCATCTTTAATATCATAGAAATTACCAATCCATTCCATAATATTTTTTTCACTTTGGAAATACTCTGTATTATCTTGTGGTAAATAGCCAGGATTCATGGTTTTGCCCCACTCTATGGTTCCTTTATCATATTTTTCTTTTCCTATTAAAATATTAAATAGTGTTGTTTTTACCATGTCGTCTTTTGCAAGAATACAAATCTTATCTCCTTTTAATACCGTGAAAGATACTTTATCTAATACTTTTTTACCATCTACTATTTTGGTTAAGTTTTCTACTTTTAAGATTTCTTTTCCTGCTGGCTTTTCTATTTTAAAATCAATATATGGATATTTTCTACTACTTGGTATAATTTCATCTAATTCTATTTTTTCTAACATTTTCTTTCTAGAAGTTGCTTGTTTAGACTTAGAGGCATTGGCAGAGAATCTTGCGATAAATGCTTGTAATTCTTTTATTTTCTCTTCTTTTTTCTTATTAGATTCTTTCATTTGTCTTTGTAATAATTCACTTGATTCATACCAGAAATCATAGTTTCCAATGTATAATTTAATTTTTGAATAATCAATATCACATATATGTGTACATACTTTATTTAAGAAATGTCTATCGTGTGAAACAATGATTACGGTGTTATTAAAGTTAATTAGGAATTCTTCTAACCAACGAATGGCTTCTAAGTCTAAGGAGTTTGTTGGTTCATCTAAAAGTAAGATATCTGGATTTCCAAATAAACTTTGAGCAAGGAGTACTTTAACTCTTAATTTTACAGGAATTTCTTTCATCAACATATAGTGATTTTCTTCTGGAACTCCTAGGTTATTTAGTAATTGTGCTGCATCTGGTTCTGCATTCCAACCATCTAGTTCCATGAATTCTGCTTCTAGGTTTGCAAGTTTCATACCATCTTCTTCAGAAAATTCTGTTTGTTGATACATCTTATCTTTTTCTTCCATGATTTCGTATAATTTGCTGTTCCCCATAATGACAACATCAATCACTCTTTTTTCTTCAAATTGATAGTGGTCTTGTTTTAAGAAAGAGATTCTTTCTCCTTTGGATACGGTAATTTCTCCTGTTGTTGTTTCTAATTCTCCACTTAATAGTTTTAAGAAAGTAGATTTTCCAGAACCATTTGCTCCAATTAGTCCATAACAGTTTCCATTTGTAAATTTTAAATTTACATCTTCAAATAAGGTTCTCTTTCCAAATTTCAAACTTACATTGTTTACTTGTATCATTTGCTTCACCTCGAAATCTCTTATATTTTACACTATATTTTAGAAAATGACAAGGTTCCTAGAAAAAGAAAGATAGATACTTTTTGATCTATCTTATCCAATCTTTTTGACTAGCGTTTTTATAGAATCTTGTCCTTTTAATAATTGTTTCATATAACTACTACTGGACTCATCATTATCTTTTAATCTTAGGATTTCTCTCATTTTATTTATGGTTTCTGATTGTTCATTGGATTTATGCATATCTTTTATGATGAGTTCTGTTATTAATAAGTGAAGTTGATAGGCATTTAGTTTGTGTAGTTCTTCTCTTCCTACCTGTTCTAGGATACTATAATCTGCTGGATTTACTACATAGAGTTCTCCATTATATAGAGTGTATCCTGGTATTAAGTTATTTAATAAGACTTTTTTATCACTTACTGTTTCAACGTCTTTTTCTAATTCTCGAATACTATCTATTACTTCTATACTTGGAGTAGTGATCAATCTTTTTCCTGCTCCTTTATTGGATACTAGTTTCATTGTATATCCTTTAAAGGCATTATTATAAAATAAGAGATGTTTTGGTAATAAGATTCTACCAGTAGAAATTTCTGTTAAGTATTCTGCTGTTTCAAGGGGCATTCCTACTTCTTGTTCTTTAAAGACTCTAAGTGCACAATTCTTATAACGATAGGTATCTCCTACTTTCATTCCTGGTGCAAACTTCAATCTTTTTAGTTTTGCCAGGTCTACTGGCCTATTATCTATTCGATATCCCATATTTCTTCATCCTACCCTCGCTTTTATTTTCTATAAAAGTTCGAAATAAATTTTGCAAATTCATATAAGATGATAGAACTCTTATTTATGGCGAAACTTTTTCCCATTGCTTTTCCACCGATTGTTAATGATGCAATGACTGCAGCTACTACAAGACCTGTTATGAATATATTCCAATGATAGGTCGTTGATAAGATTGCTGTGATGGTTGTTCCTGCAGCACCGGAAATAATTCCGCAAATATCTCCAATGACATCGCAACAGAAACTAGATACTTTATCGGCATTCTTTTTAAATTTTACAGCAACACTTGCTCCTTTTACTTTTCTTGAATTCATAGAATGGAAAATCGATTCTTCTGCTGTTGTTACGGATACTCCTATAATATCAAATAAAATACCTAGGACAATAAATAATAAAGTTACTATAATTCCTAACCATAATGGAAAATTCGGAATGGTCATTTGTGATACAAAAGATAAGGAGAAAGAGATGGCAAAAGATATGATAACAATTGTTAGAATCCATTTCCAATTCACATGTTCTTTCTTTATCTTTTCTTTCTTTTTGGTTACTTCAATTAAATTTTTTAATTCATTATTTTTTTTCATTTTTCCCTCACACTTTAATTATATCAAAAAAAAAGTAGATTCTCTACTTTTATCCTTCTTGAAATTGTTTGGCTTTCTTTATAGTAAACTTTGAGCCTTAGGTCAAGTAGGATTTCCCTAATTCTTACAAACTCGTTACCAAGCTTGCGGTTCCCCTTTACTAGAATTAATATGGTGTTACCATCCCATACGACTTGATTACCACTTAGTGCCCACTGCAATCCTATAATGAAATACACTCTAGGAGATTTCCTCTCCAACACTTTATCTCTAATTCTTTTTTGCAAGAATAATTTCAAAATGCAATACCTATTCATAAGTGGCCGCTTATCAATAGTTTGTTCATTTTTCCCAATATTCTCACTCAAGACAGGCTACACTGCACATAGCTTGCGCCACAATACAGGTTCATCCCTAATTCGTAACAAGTCATCAGTTGTTGTTCGTATAGATTTGTCACAAGGTTAGGTCTCCGCGAAAGTTGGGTCGGGATCCATATGCCATTATGGGTCGCCCAAAATTCTCTCTCCAGCATCCACCCCAAACTGGGCGTAAGAAGCAGACACCAAAGGTTTCATCGATATGCCCTTTAACGACTTTTTACATTCGTCTTCCAAATAAAGTAATTGACTAGAATAATGTGCCATCAATTACGTGTTACATTATAACATATTTTTAAAAATATGTCAAATGTGTAAAGCTACTTTTCTCTTCCTAAGAATTTTCTTAGGATATCCATCATTTGTTTTGTAAGTTCTATTAATTCATCAAAAGATGATTTAATTTCTTCTACGTTTTCTTCTTTACTTGCTAATTCATGTTTATAAGCAAGATCTGCAAGCTTCATCATACCCATGTATTTTGCATCACTTTTTAGAGCATGTGCTACTACACAGTAATTTTTCATATCATTTGCTTCTAGATATTTCTTTAAGTCTGCCATTTTATTATCAGAGTCATCTAATACATCTACTGCTGTATCTGCATAAATATCCATATCCATTAATGTCTCTAATGCTTTATTAATATCTAATCCAAAAGATTCTAGGTATTCTCTACTATGAACAGGATTTCCTTGGAAAGATGATGTGATTTCTTCTTGTTTTTCTTCCACAACTTCTTCCTCTATTTTCTTTTCTTCCACAGGTTCTGTGGATTTTTCCTGTGGTTCATTATCCCAATCCAATTCTTCGATTTCTTCTTGTTTTTCTGCTACTTGTTGAGGCATTGTTTCCGGTGTTGTTTCTGGAACGGTTACTGGAGTTGTTTCTGGTTTTAGTGGTTCTCCATTTCCAGATGTTTCTATTGGTGCAGGAGGAATTGTTGTGTTTTTCTTATTTCCTAAGAATTTTACTAATAGTTCATCTAATAAAATCTTATCAATTGGTTTAGATAGATAATCATCAAATCCACATTCCATATATTTTTCTTTCATACCTGAAATTGCATTTGCGGTTAAGGCTATTGTTGGTACGTGGAATCCTACAATATCTTTTAAGTGTTTAATGGTTTCTACTCCTGTCATACCAGGCATTTGATCATCTAGTAAGATTAAATCATAATGACGTCCACTTGCTATTTTATCAATACATTCTTTACCACTTGTTGCGAAATCTAGTTCTAATTGATAATTCTTTAAGAATCTGCTTGCTACTTTTAAGTTAACATTATTATCATCTACAACTAATATTTTTTCTCCTTGTCCTGTAAACGTTCCTCTTGCAACTAATGGATCAATTTGTTCAATATCTTCTGCTGTTTTATGAACAATTTTTTGTTTTAGTTTAATTGTAAATGTAGATCCTACTCCATATTTACTTTCTACTTTAATTTCTCCACCCATTAAATCGACAAGATTCTTTGTTAAGGCAAGTCCTAGACCAGTTCCTTCAATATTTACATTTTGTTTCATATCTAATCTTGAGAATTTAGAGAATAGTTTCTTTAAGTCTTCTTCTTTAATACCGATACCAGAGTCACTTACAGATACTACTAAGTAACCAACTTCATCATCTATTTTCTCATAGTTCATGGCTAGTTTTACGTATCCTTCTTTGGTATATTTTACTGAGTTTGTTAATAAGTTAACGATGATTTGTTTAATTCTTACACAGTCTCCATATAAAACAGGTGGCATATTTTTATCATATTCATGAATAAACTCTAGTTGTCTACTTCCAATTCTTCCTTCTGTCATGGTTACTAAATATTTATATACTTTATTGACTGCATATTCTACATCAATAATTTCAAATTTTTCGGATTCAATTTTAGAGATATCTAATACTTCGTTTACGAGTTCTAGTAAGGTATCTGCTGCACTTACAATGTCTTCTACATCATCTTTTATTTGACTATCTAGATTTTGTTCTAGTAATCCTTGGGAGAAACCTAATATTGCATTTAATGGGGTTCTTAACTCGTGTGACATACTAGATAAGAATTCTGATTTGGCGTTAGATGCTTTAATAGCGTCGTTTCTTGCGACTTTAATCTCTTCTATCATTTCTAGGTCTGGGTTTTCAATTGTAAATACTGAGAAGTACATAATACTTATTGAATATGCTAAGGCTGCTGTTACCAGTAGGATTTGAGGATTAAATAATTGGACTAAGGCTGCAAGACCTCCAAATACAATGACTCCAACAATTGGAAATGTTTTTCTTGCTGCTAAATTTCTTACTCTTACGATTAATAAAGCAATCCATAGGAAAATACTAATTCCACAAATAATATATGCGATAGAAGTTGCTGGTCCATAGGAATACATAACATTGGTTCCTCTTGTATAAATACTTACTGGAGCTATGATAATTGCAAGAGCACATAATATGGTAATTCCTATATATATAAATCTTGTTTTCTTATATTGGTCCAATTTTTCTTCGTTATTTAAACTATTATTGGTAATAATTACGGCATAGTTTGTATAGATAATACAGAAGATTGCTAAGGATATTAAATAGGCTTTTGCGAAAATCATGGTAAAGATGCTATCTGGTACTTGAAAAGCGGATACAATGGATGCAATATCTAGTATTACACTAAAAAAACCTACTATAATTAAGTTTCTAAAGATATAGTTTTCTGCACTAGGCATTTTTTTCTTTACAAAAAAAATCCCTCCAATTAACACGATGTAAAATAGGGATATTATTTGAAAAAACGTATTTGCGTATAATACCATATATAACCACCCACTTCTCTATTATATGTTTATTATACACCAAGTTATTCTTTAAAGTAAATTCTTTTTAGACATTTTGTTGGGTGTTTGTATAAGAGGCGATTCTTTTTAAGAGGGGTTTTTCTAAATATACCTTTTCTGGGGTTTGATAGGTATTTTTTAGTTCTGTTGAAAAATAAGGGATTGTATAGATTCCTTTTTCTTCTATATAGTTTAGATAATGAGTATAAGAGTCTTCTTCTGCCATTTCTTTTAAAAGTTCTCTTAGATAGTAATAGTATTCTATTTTTTCACGAGTCGGTTCTTTTTTATATTTATTGATAAAGAAATAGTCGGTATAAGATAACATCTTTTCTAATTGTTCTTTTCCTACTCTTCTTTCTTGTTTGTATTCTTGGAAGACGTTATTTACACTTTCCATAAAGGTTTTGGTCTCTTCTTTGGAGATTTTCTTTTCTAATTCTTTTTCTATATGACCTAGGTTGCCGTCGGTAAATGTTTCTAAGACTTTATCAGATCCTACCATTTCACAGAGTAGCTTTACCATAATTGTCTCATAAGGATAAGAAGATTCTTCTAAGAATGGTGTTTCCGATGCATACTCATCGGTTAATAGTTGAGTTGTTCCTTCTACGAAATAATCTGGTAAGTGAAATGTTCCATGATTGTTATAGATACAGTGAATGATTTCATGAACCATTATTTTTGATGGTACCTCTTCTTTTCTTCTAAAAACATGGATTGTATTATCATAAGAAGAATAGATGGCAATTGTGGAATCTTGGTATTGATTATTGCTTTCTCCATACGATATTCTTAAATCTTTTAGAGCAATTCCTGCAAGATCGGGGTTTAGATTAGGATTTTCTTTTAACATGTCTGCTAGATCATAAATCATGGCTTTTTCTGATTCATCTAAGTTTGGATTTTCCATGACATAGTAAAAGACTCTTGCCTTATCATTGGAATCGGTAGTAACAGGTGTTTTTTCTTCTACTTCTTCTAACATCGTTTGAAAGGCTTCGGTTGAAGTTGGGATTCCATATCTTATATGATAATCTTGATCCCCTAGTAATGAAATAGTCGTGGAGATTGTCAATGTTAGTAATCCAATTTTTCCAATTTGTTTTAACGTATTCTTTTTCACTTTCTATTATCCCCTTAAAAATTGGCTCTATTATATCATCTTTTTTACTTTTTTTCAAAAAAAAACTACAAAATTTGTAGTTTTAACTATTTCTTATTTTATTTACAAACCAGTTAATGTGTCCTGCCCATTCATTTCCTTCGCAATATTTTGGTCCGATTGTCTCTGGTGTTGTTAGCCCTATTGCAAAGTAATTTCTAGATAGGTTGTCAATCATTCCTACTAAGCCTTCTTCTACTGTATCATATCGTTTGAATGATCCACCATTGCAGGAAGGGGAACCTTTTTGCCCTCCAAAGTTATTGCAGTTTCTTGCTAGATTGGAACAAGAACTTCCACATCCCGTTTCTTGAAGAATAATGGCAACTGTAATGTAGGGATCTACTCCTTTGTTGATACACTCTGATGCGATTAATGCTCCTTGCCCTGCTACTTTATCATTTCCTAAATGTTGATTTAGTTTATTTGCTAATTCTTCTAGAGTCATTCCCTCATAGACTTCTACTCTTGGTGGAGTAATGACAGAAGATGGGGTTACTTCCATTTCTACTTCTGTTAAGGAAAAAACAGGAGTATCTTCTTTTTCTGGTACAAGAGGATCTACTTCTTTTACAATCATATTTGCACTAGCAGCCATATTTCTAATATCAAAACCACTTGTCTCTGTTTTTTTATTGGTATTCATTTTTTCTTGTTGCAATACCAAACCAATACATATCATGAAAATACCAAGTATTGATGTTAAAAAACTCATTTTTCTAAATCTCTTCAACGATCCTCACCTCATAGTTTCATGTCTATTCCTATTTTATAATATTGATTCTTCTTTGTCAATTTGTTTGCCTACAAAAAAGCCTTGCATTTCGCAAGGATTTCTACCAATTTACATAGATATCGACTACTCCGTGAGCACATCCACTATCATATACTTTTCCTGGTCCAAGAGAAGTTAGTACAAGAGAGCCCTTTGCTAAATAGCTAGGGTTTGCTGCCACACAAATGTAGCCTTCTTGGTCTCTAATCGTTCCATCTTCTGCCACATGTCTTCCTGGAATATTTAGCGTTGTTCCTGGTAACACTTTTTCGGAATAATAGGTTTCTTTGTGTCCATTAAAGTAGATTGCTCCTTTACTTAGAGATAATCTATCTCCTGAATATGTGTATAGACCGGAATATTCTAGATAAAGTGTTTTGGCATGCATTGCACTTTCTCTTTCTTGAATACTCATTGCGTCATAAATTTCTACTGGCGTTTTTTCAACAGATGCAGGAGTCACTTGCATATCCACTGCTAGAAAGTTACTCATCTCTTCTTTTTTGGATGTTTTTTCTTCTTTCTTTTCTTCTGGCACTGCTAACTCTATTCCTGCTGCCATCTTTTTTATATCTAAAGTTTCCACTATCTTTTCTCTATTTATGAATAACATTGTAAGTACAAATGCCATTAATCCTAAAAGAGCACAATAGCGAATCACTCTTTTTTTCATGATTTGTTTCACCTCGCAAAACTCGTTGCTAGAAGAAATTGTACAATATTTTTCTTGGGAAGTCAAATCACTGTTGCCACTCTATCCTATGCAACAAGAGCCTTGTTATATTATCTTCACTATACCACAGTTTTATCCTGTGATATAATATTCTTGGTGATTTTATGAATGAGGTTGACACATTACTATCTTGGATTAAAGAGTCAAATAAAACTGTTTTCTTTGGAGGTGCAGGAGTTTCTACAGAGTCTGGTTTGAAAGACTTTAGAAGCAAAGACGGCCTTTATAATCAACAATATGACTATCCACCTGAAGAAATTTTATCTCATCACTTTTTTGTCAAAGAGCCGGAGAAATTTTACAAATTTTACACTGACAAGTTGAATACAAATGGGTGTAAACCTAACATTACCCATATTGTACTTGCTGAACTAGAAAAGATGGGAATGCTTTCTTCTGTTATTACCCAAAACATTGATGGATTTCATCAAGAAGCCGGTTCTTCTCATGTTTTAGAACTACATGGGTCAATTCTCAGAAATCATTGCGTTAGCTGTCATAAGTTTTATGATGCATCTTATGTCTTTTCTCAAAAGGGCGTTCCTCACTGTGACTGTGGCGGAATCATAAAGCCAGATGTTGTTCTTTATGAAGAGAGTCTAGATTCTAATGTTATGAGAGAAGCTATTCATGAGATTTCTACTTGTGACTTACTAATCATTGGTGGAACGAGTCTTAGTGTCTACCCTGCTGCATCCTTTATTCAATACTTCCACGGAGGGCACATGGTTCTTATTAATCGAGATCACACACCATATGATCAAACTTGCGATCTCGTTATCCATGACTCTTTAGGAAATGTTTTTCAGAAAATAAAAAAAGAAATTTGCAAATAATTTCTTTTTTTCTTATCTTATTTCTTCTATTTTTACTTTTCCATCATAATCATTATAGTAGTAATACCAATTCTTTTTTATTTTTTCTCGAATCAAAATGTTATTTCCTTCTCCTGTTTCTTCTTTTTCATCATATATTACGAATTCTTTTTCTCCATAGATTGTAGAATCTTCTGAATAAATAAGTCCTATGGTTTGGCCACCAAGGAATCCTTGTGCTTTGATATCAAACTGTACATAGGAAGCTTGCTCCAGGTGATTTTCTTTCTCATAGGAAGCATATCCTATTTTTTTGTATGGATTTTTCTTAGAGGATTTCGTTTTTAATAACTCTTTTGCTATTTTTTCAAGATCTTTTTCATTTTCTTTTAAATAAGTTCTTATATATTCTTTTCCACTATCGTAAGTAAAGTCTTTCGTAATTCTGTGTAAAAAGAATATATATCCTATTATTCCTATTATTACAACAATGGCAGTAATTATTATGATAATCCTTGTTTTCTTCATATTATTTCCTTCTTTTAATTTAATTTAAATGTTCTTGGGGCAATTTTATAGACTAGGGTTAAAGCAAGTGGGATATAGATTATGACAAATAGAATGCCTAATACCGATAAGATTTCTGCTGATAAAACAAAGTCTACTAAAAAGTAACTTATTAAATATGTTCCTAATGTTACAAAGGAATAACTTGCTTTTTTGACTTCCATTTCTTTATTAAATGGTTGTAGTAGATAGTAAATTACTAAGTAATGGACCGAGAAGAAGATACTTAAACATATGATAAATAAGAATGTCGTGATATGAGTTGTTATACTAATAGGAGTATTTGATAAACTATATAAAATAGAGTTTCCTATTCCAATTACTAGGGCAGGTAATAGATTTACTTTTACTACGGTTTGTAGTCTTTTCTTAAATAATTCTAATATGATTTTTGGTTCTCTATAAAAGTTAAATCTTAACATGGCGTGGTCACAGTTAAAAAACATTGCTTGGGTAATAATTGCTCCTCTATTGATAAAAAACATAATCATTACAAAACAAGAAAGATGTAGTTGAAGGAAGTTTGTGGCACTCTCATTATACTTTGTATACTTCCACATGAGATATGCTACTACTATATAGATGATTCCTAGAACCCATGAATATTTTTTGGCACTTCTAAGTAAAATTTCTTTGTGTCTTTCAAAGAAAATGGTATTAAAGAAATCATATCCTTCCTTTTTCTCAATTATTTTTTTATCAATTACTTTATCCTTTTCTGTTACATCTACCATAGCTTGTTTTAAATAATCTTTTTCATTTTTAGAATCCATGACATTGGTCATTTGACTTAATCTTTTATAGATTAATTTATAGTCTTTTATTTTCATTAAATACATAAAAGATAATGTTCCTGTTATCGAGAAGATTACTGTTGCGATTAGCATGATTCTAAAAGGAATTAAGACATCGATTAAAGGTAAGAAGCATGCTGCTAGATGAAGGATTAATATTGGAAAATATAGAGCACTGTTACTATACCATATGTAATTATATTTTCTTAAATATAAAATATTTAGAGCTTCTCCTGTTAGTCTTACCATAAGAGTATATAGGATTAAGATTGGGGTATAGATAATCGAAGGAGATACTAAGAAGATATTTACAAATAAGAAAATACAGATTGTATTCATGATGGTTGATGTGAAAAGATTCCAAAATAGATTTGCCCTAAAAAAAGAGGTGGCATCCATTTGAAATACTAATAAAGAAAAATATTTCTTTTTACTGGTATTTAATAATTTATTATTAATAAACATTCCTAATAATGTTAATACAAAATATATGTGAAAAAAAGAACGAACTACATTATCAGGAAACATTCTATAACATATAAATAAGATAACAAAGAAGTACATAAACTTTAAAAAGATAGCTCTTGCCATAGAAAATAAGATTCCTATTATGCCTACTACTTTTTTTAATGTTTTACTTTTATAGATATCTTCTGTCATTAAATCTTTTAAAATTGGTAATTTTCTTAGAACATAGAGAAAAGAATTTACAGAATAAGCAATATCTATTTGTAATGTTTTTCCTAAAGCATTAATCATTTTCTTCTTCTTCCTTTAAGATTTCAATGATTTTTTCTTTGTACTTATTAGAATTTAAATCCTTCTTTTCTATTAATTCTAAATTTTTATTACTTAACACTACAATTTCATCGCATAGATCGGTTGCGAGTTCTAGGATATGGGTTGAGAAGATAATAATATGATTTTGCTTTAAAGATAATAATAGTTTTTTCATTTCTTCTTGAACGACAATATCTAGGGAAGTTAATGGTTCATCTAAAAGGATAATTTTGGGATTTGAAATTACGTTTACTAAGATTTGGATTTTATTTTTCATACCATGAGAATATTCTTTTAATAAAATATCTTGGTCTTCTCTTTTTAATTTTACTAAATCAAAGTATTCATCGATTCCTTTTAAATCTTTTATTTTCTCTTTATTAATGTCTAGATAGAATTTTAGAAATTCTCTTCCTGTTAAAAATTCTGGTACTACAGGAGTAGATACTACATAACCAATATCTTTGGTTTCTAATTTTCTTTTTCCATATTCATCTTCTAAGTAAAAACTTCCTTGATCAATTGGAATGTCATTATTTAGGGCATTAAAGAATGTTGTTTTTCCTGCTCCATTTCTACCTAGTAAACCATATATTTTTCCTTCTTCAAACGTAAAAGATATGTCTTTTAATACTTCTTTTTTTCCATAATTTTTTTCTAAGTTATTTACTTCGAGTTTCATATCATCACTCCATTAGTCTAATTCTTTTTGTAATAATTTTAATAAAAAGTCTCTTGTCTCTTCTTTTTCTTCTTTCTTGATTTCTGTACATAGTTCTTTTATTTTTTGTTTTTTCTCTTCTGGTAAATTCATATATTCTAATTTTTCTTCAAATTGTTCTATGCTTTCTTCTAAAGACTCTTCTTCATCCATTTCTATCATCATCGTTTGCATTCTGGTTGTTCTTTCTCTTTCTTCTTCGTCCATATACTTCTCCTTTCTATCTCCTAAATTGTTCAATTTTTCCTTTTTTATTCTGGTAAGTTATTTTGGCATAACTTCCGTTTACTAATGTCATTTTAGGGGCAACATGTCCAATATCGGCATCTAAAATGAAAGGGATTCCCGGGAAGTTTTCTTGTATGGCTCTTTCATACGTCATAGAGGTATATCCTCCTGGGTATGCCACTCTTCCTACTATGATTGCTTTTAGATATTGGAACCACCCTGCTTCTTTCATTTGAAATAACGTTAGATAGAAGTCATCTGTTGTCATTGTAAAAACATCTAAATACCAAATGATTCCCTCTTCTTTGTATTTTTCAATAAACTCTTTTGTATAGTCATATTTTGTTCCTAGTAAGTAACGAAGGGCGTCTAGGCATCCTCCTAGTAATCTACCTTCACATTCTATTTTTTCATAAGGAGATTCCCACTCTACTTTTTCGGTTAAGTGATAGGATCCTTCTACTCTTCCTTCTCTATCTTTTTCATAGAGAGGATAGCTTTCTTGGGGAAGAAAATTTCCTTTTAAATATTCGATTGCTGTTTGTTGGGCAGGATGCAGAGTCTTCGCATCAAAGCTTCCTGCATTATGTCCATACATGGTAGCGATGTCATACTTTGTTGTGATGTAGTACAAAAGATTGGTTGGATCACTTGCTCCCATTACCCATTTTGCACCTGTTAACTCTTTTTCAGATAAAGATGGCAACATGTCAGTTAGAAATTCTCCTCCTGTTGCGCATAGAATGGCATCTACTTTTGGATTTTCCCAGCATTCCCAAAATTCTTTTGTTCTTTCTTCTTTCGTTGATGATACTTCTTCTTCGGAACGAACATTTTCTGTTTCTAGTATTTGCCAATGATTCTTTTTTAACGTATCGAGTGACTTTTCATATTCTTCTATGTATTTTCCTACTCCCGCAGAAGGAGCTGTAATACCAATACATGAATTTTCTTTTAAGAAATTAGGATATTTCATCTTCTTTCTCCTTCTTTTCTTCTTCCTCTTCTATCTCTTCTTTTTTCTTACTTGTTTTCTTTTTTTCTTCTTTAGAAGAGCTCTCTTTTTGGATGATTTTCATTATTCTTGCGATTACACAGTAAATTAAATAAATAATGACTCCTGTTACGATTAAGAAAAGGGCTGGACTAATGATGGCATTTAATGTAATTTCACTCGTTTCCATTGCTTTTTGTAGATAATCTCTTATCCATACACCAGATCCATATAATAGACCTCCACTTAATACAAGAGAGTAACATGCGTTTTTTATCCATTTAAAGATTGATTTTTGACAAAGCATAATTATGATGATTTCTAATCCCATGAGGATGATTAAAATTCCTTTTAGTTTCGTGTTTTGTAAAAATTGAAAGAATTTCCAAGCAAAGTATTCAGCTTTTCCTCTTTGTTTAAATTCTTCTTCTATTTTTTCTTCAATATCTGCTTTTCCTTCTTCTATCTTTTCTTCTATTTTTTCTTTTGAAATTTCAATTCCTGTTTTCTCTTTGATTTTATCTAATAATTCTTGATTGTTTAATAATTCACTAATCTCATCACTTGCTTCTTCTACTGTTTGTAGAGTCTCTTCTGGTATATATTTTTTTATTGCGGCATCTATAATTTCTTTGGTTACTGTTTTTATAGAAAGCGTTAATACTAACAAAATCATTAGAATAGAAAGTGTTATGGTTGCGGTTAGTGTTTTGATTATTTTTCCCATATTTTCCTCCTCCTTCTTATTATACCATAAGAAAAGAAGAAAACCTTCTAGATTCTCTTCTTCACAACAAATTTCTGATTTACGTAGTTTACTACTACTGTATCATGTTCTTGTAGAGCACCTTCTATTAGTAATTTGGATAGATCTACTTCTATCGTTTTTCCTACTAATCTTTTTAATGGTCTTGCTCCAAAATTACTATCGTATCCTTCTTCTATGAATTCTTCTCTTGCTGCAGGTGTGACTTCTATCTTAATATCTAAGTCTTTTAGACGCATTTCTATTTCTTGGATGATTTTATCTAAGATTTCATTGGTTGCTTCTTTCGATAAGGTATTGAAGACTATGATTTCATCAATACGATTGATAAACTCTGGACGGAAGGATTGTTTTACTTCTTCTAAGACTGCTTCTTTTTTGTTTTCAAGAACTAAGTCACTTCCAATATTAGATGTCATAATAATAATCGTATTTTTAAAGTCTACGGTTCTTCCGTTTGAGTCAGTTACTCTTCCATCGTCTAAGATTTGTAATAATAAATTTAGAACTTCTGGATGCGCTTTTTCTATTTCATCAAATAGGACAATACTATAGGGATTTCTTCTTACCGCTTCTGTTAATTGTCCTCCTTCTTCATAACCGACATATCCTGGAGGGGAACCAATTAATCTTGAAACACTAAATTTTTCCATATACTCTGACATATCAATTCTTACCATATGACGTTCATCATCAAATAATTCATAGGCAAGTGTTCTGGCAACTTCTGTTTTTCCTACTCCTGTTGGACCTAAGAACATAAAAGAGGCGATTGGTCGATTTGGATCTTTAATTCCACTTCTTGATTTTAGAATGGCTTCACTTACGACTTTTAATACTTCTTCTTGTCCTTTTACTCTTTTTTTCATATCTTCTTCTAAGTGAAGAAGTTTTTCTTTTTCAGATTCTAGTAATTTTGTTACTGGAATATTCGTCCATTTTGCGATAATCTTACAAATATCATTATCGGTTACTGTGTCACTTAATAATTTATTTTTCTCTACTTTATTTAACTCTTCTAATTCTTTTTCTGCTTTTGGAATTTCTCCATGACGTAGAATAGCAGCTCGTTCTAGATCATACTTGTTTTCTGCCTGATCTAGTTCAAATCGTAATTGTTCTAGTTGTTTTTTCTTTTTACTGATTTGGTTGTTGATGTCTTTTTCTTTTTCCCATGCTTCTGTTAATTCTTTTTCTCTTGCTTTCATGGATTCTAGTTCTCTATCAATATCATGTCTACGATTGATGGATAACTCATCTTTTTCTTTTTTGATGGCTTCTTTTTCAATTTCTAGACGCATGATTCTATGGGTTAAGCTATCTAGTTCAAAAGGAACAGAGTCCATTTGTACACGAATGGTTGCGCATGCTTCATCTACAAGATCAATTGCTTTATCTGGTAGGTATCGATCGGTAATGTAGCGATTCGATAAGGTTGCTGCAGAAATTAAGGCTTTATCTTGTATCGTTACTCCATGATGAATTTCAAAACGTTCTTTTAATCCTCTTAGTATCGTTATCGTGTCTTCTACATTCGGTTGTTCTACTTTGATTTTTTGAAAACGTCTTTCTAGGGCTCCATCTTTTTCAATATATTTTCGATACTCATTTAGTGTGGTTGCTCCTATTACATGAATTTCTCCTCTTGCAAGCATTGGTTTTAAAATATTGGAAGTATCCATAGATCCTTCGGTAGCTCCGGTTCCTACTATCATGTGAATTTCATCAATAAACATGATAATGTCTCCTTCGCTTTTTTTCACTTCATTTAAGACATTCTTTAATCTCTCTTCGAATTCTCCACGGTATTTTGCTCCGGCAACTAAAGAAGCCATATCTAGTTCCCAAATCTTTTTGTTTTTTAGAGAATTTGGAACATCTCCTTTTAGAATTCTTAGTGCTAAGCCTTCTACAATTGCTGTTTTTCCAACACCTGGTTCTCCGATTAGTACGGGATTATTCTTTGTTTTTCTTGATAAAATTCTTGTGATACTTCTAATTTCTTCATCTCTACCAATCACGGGATCTATTTTTCCATTCTTGGCATCTTCTACTATGTCCCTTCCATATTTTTCTAAGACATTTTCTTCTTGTTCTTCTGTGTTATACATAATATCACCCCTCAATTGTTCATTATACTCACTTTTTAGCACTTGTCAATATAGAGTGCTAATTCTTTTTCAAAAAAAGAAGAAGTTCCTACTTCTTCAATAAAACCTTTTGATAAAAATCTTCCGGATGTTCTCCTCGATACGTTATTTTCGTTCCTCCTCTTATTAAGGCAAGAACTTGTCCATCTTCTTCTGGAAAAGGAATTATGTTTCCTTCTTTTTGCAAACGAGAGAGAAACCTTCTTAATTTTTTGGTTTGATCTACATTCATTCTTAATGCTCTATAGTAAAAGGATGCTTGCTCTACACTATTTTTTTCTTTTGATTCTTTTACTACTTCGTCTTCTTTTAGGTACTGTGTTCTATATTTATACCCAAATTGATTTTTACCAGAATCTATTGCATACGCCATAGTATCTTTTTCAAAATCAAACACTTCTACATGCACTACTTTACGCAGCCCACTTGTCATATCTTCATCTCCAAACAGATATTCATTTTATCATATCCTGTTTGTTTTTACAATAGAGATTTTACTTACTTTCTTCTTTTGTATATTCCATATATAATTTTTTTAATCTTTTTTTGTTTAAAACAGGAAGTAGGCCTTCTATACTGACTTCTGTATAGACTTTTTCTAATAATTTTTCCATCACAGGATGCATTTTTGCTTTTTGTTTGACACGGGTCCAGTAACTTAATTGGTATTCTTTTGTCCAATCTTTTCCTTGATAAGTCATTCCTGCTGCAAAAGTATCACATAACATCTCTAAAAAATAGGGAAATGGCATAATAGGAGATGGGATTCTTGCATCATAGTCATACCAATATTCATAGTGGTGTTTATTATGATTAATGTGATGAATCCAAGCTAGACTATATCCTTTTTCTTGTTTACATTTTCGAATAGGACTATATTTTCCCTCTTCAAAGTATCTTGCGGTTTCTAAGAATTCTACTGGTTGAAATTTGGATAAGTCATGTACTAGTCCTCGCCATGGGATTCCTACTCTACAACATAGACAAAACACTTTAAAACGGTGGCGTGTTACTACTTTGAAATGTCCCCATATTTTTTTGAATGTTAATTTTTCTTCCATTTCTCTCACCTATTTTATTATATCACAAAAAAAGAAACTCTATGGTTTCTTCTTGTAAACCTTCTGTAGTTTTGCAGGAGGAATTTCTTTTTCATCTAAATAGAGATTTGGTATGACATCTGTTTGGGCAAATGTTTTGATTGCACTTTGAAAATTAACATTTCTTTGTTGACCATTGCTTAGTAAGATTACGATTTTATCTTCTAAGATAACGACTCCTTTAATTTCTTGATAATCAAAAGCATCTAATCCTCTATCGGATAAGGGATAACGAAATTCTAATCTTCCTTTTACATCTGGATAATAATCGGCTGTTTCTATTCCTTGTCTTCTACTATCTTTTAAGGCATCTTTTAGAACATAAGGATCTCTTGCGAACCATAGTTCTTTGGGAGGATTTGTTTTATCTTTTTCATAGTTTAGGAAAGATACTTCATTATACTCTATTTTTCTAGTTGCTAAAATGTGTTTTAATTCTTCTTTCGATACTGCTCCATCTTGCATGATTAATATTAATTTATCGGCTTCTTCACAATAGAATATGGTATCAAACTGAATATCGATTTTTCTGCTTCCTAATCGTAAATAAGAAAGACAATTTTGAAATAAAATGTTTTTGGGAGAAGATTCTACATTTTCAAGGGCTGGATAAATATCAGACGAAACTCCTTGAACTGCCCAGATGTTTAATCGACTTCTTTTCATGTCCCTCACCTCTTTTTGTTCCCTATTTTACCATAAAAAAGACTATTTTCCAATAGTCTTTTCTCCTTTTTGACGTAGAGGAGCATAAACGGATTCATACTCTTTTAATGCCTCCTCTACTTGAATGGTATAATTTTGTTCTTCTTTTCCATCCATTACAAATTCTTCTATTAATTTTGCCCCTAAAGCAAGCATTGTTCTGCTGGATGCTGGATTGTCCTTATAGCAAGACAACATTACTTCTTCGATTCCATTTTCTTGACAGACTTCTAGGGCCAAATAAAGATTAATCTTATTATATCCTTTTCTTCTTTCGGTTGGTCGAATTCCATATCCAATATGTCCACCGGACTTTCGAAGTCTTTCATTAAGAGCTAGACGAATATTGGTCATTCCAATAATTTTATTATCGCTTTCTCTTACCAAAAAGTACGTTTTGGCAGGGACTCTTCCTTCTCCTGGATTTGCTGTCTGATCCTTCTCTAGTTTTAAAAGCCACTCTTCATAATTTGATAGATAATGATCTAGTCCACCGCATCCATTAATATTTGACTGATAAGCATAGTGCTCTTCTATATATTCTATGGCATCTTTTTTTCTTGCTAACGAGGGCACTTCATAAAATAATCTATCCATTGGAATCCCTCCTTTCTATTTCGTATTCTTTTTCTTTTTTTCTTTGTTTATATGAAAATTAATTAAGATTCCTTCATCTTGATAGCCTACATCTTGGTATGCTTTATTGGATGCTTTATAATGGTAGTCTGTATAAAGAATTGGTTGAAACCCTTCTTCTTTTAATTTTTTTGATAGGCAATAGATTAGATACTTACAATATCCTTTCTTTCTCTCTTCTACTGGTGTATATACATGAGTAATTTTAGCAAGATCATCCATTACTCTGTATCCTGCCATACAAACTATTTTTCCTGTTGCATCTTTTAAGACATAAAAGTTTTTTTCTTCTAACCATTGTTGTGCTTGATTTAATGCATCTACTTCTTGAATTTCTTCTTGTCTCATTTCTTTTTCCGTTGCTTTCCAATAGGCTGCTAAAGTAAGTTTATCGGAATAATTTGGTCTTACAAATACCCCTTTCCCTTTTAATGGATGAATTGGTTCTTTGCAAGATAGATAACCCATCTCAAAATAGGATGATGTATCATAATCTTTTTCTAGGATATGATATAGTCCTTTTTTACAAGTAATTTTATTTACATTTTCTTCTAGCATAGCATCTAAATCTTTTTCTAATTCTAATACTTGCTCTGGTGTAATACCCTCTTTTGTCCAAATCCATATTGGGTAGGATGTTTCACTTCTTCCTATTATATAAGAAGAGAGGTCTGAATAAAATATTGGAGATGGGGCTTCTGCGATTACAGATAATAGACTAAATTTTCCTTTTTCTTTCACAAAGCCATCTACTTTTTGTAAACATTCCTTTGTTACTTGCATAATATCCCTCCTAAATTCTTGCGTTCATTAGGTTTGTACTACTATATCTTTTTAATCCTTTATAGAAGATAAAGAATGCTAAAAAGATAAAGAATATCGTACCTAAGATAATAAAGATTATCCATTTCCACTCAAGGTGTGAGATTAATTGAACGGGTACATATGTTGTAATTCCAAGTGGTAAAATGGTATAAAATAGAATTTTTACCAAACCTTTAAAGATTCCTTCTGGGTAGGTTGCGAAATTGGTCATTAAACTATTTACGGTATTGGCAAGCATCTCTGTTTTTCCAAACCAAAAAGATAAGGAAGAAAAGATAATGGCAATGCTAACAATTACTAGAGCTCCACATAATCCGCAAAAAAGGAATAATAGAATTGTGTGTGGTTTTAGGCCAAATAGAAAAAGCATAATTAGTCCATAAATCATATCTCCGATAGCAGATACTTCTACACTACTAGTAATACATGAGATTAGAACATTTTTTGGTTGAACTAAGTAATTGTCTAATTGTCCACTGTTAATAATTTCGGATAACTCGAAAGAGTCTTTAAAAAAGAATCTGGAAATTCCATAGGTCATGGCTGCCATTCCCCAAAGCAATAATACTTGTTTAAAACTATATCCCCCTACATTGTCTTTTAGGGAATAAAGAATGATCCATTGAACAATAAAACAAGCATTATTTAAAATCATGAAAATAATATTTGTTAGAAACGTTACTTTATTTAACATTTCTCTTTGTAATGCAAATTTAATAGATTGTGCGGTTACAATGATTTGATTTTTAACCTCCGTTAACATTTAACTTCTTTACCCCCTTTCTATAAATCCAATGCGTTAATAAGAAGGCAACGATTAGATAAATTCCTTGTATGATAAATGCTTCTAATAATTTTGGATAACTAAAATCCACAAATAATTTTGCAGGAGCATAGCTTACTGCGTAAATTGGACTATATTTCATGATTGGTTGTAGGAAGGCTGGGAAAAATTCAATTGGGAAGATTGTTCCTACTACTAAGATTGCTTTGGAATATAACCAAAATAATGGAGAGGCATCTTCTATAAAGAAAGAAAATAAACCTAATGCTGTGATTAATAAAATATTAATGATGGTTGCGAAAAGACAAGATAGTAAGACTCCTATTACCTTTACGAAAGATAGAGTTGGAATACTTTTTAAATAGATTAGTCCAATTCCTAGACCAAGTATTGTTACCATAACAAACTTTAGAGTCGTTACTCCAAGATGACTAAATAAAATATATTCTACATAGTTATATGGTTTCGTAATGTTATATGTAATATTTCCACTTCTAACATCATTACAAATCTTTCTATTTAATTTTCTTGATCCTAAACTCATCCATAATATTTCTGTTACAATGACATACCAAATCATTTGATTCATTGTATATCCTTTAATGACTTCACTAGGATCACTATAGATATAATTCCATAAATTTAGAAAGATAAAAATCATAATACAATAACTGATAAATCCTATTAAAATATCAAAAATATACTGAAGATTGGTCATTAATTCTGATTTAAAAATATAGAGGTATTTTTTCATTCTTTTTCACCATCTTTATAAATCTCACTAATAATATCTTCTAGAGGTACGTTGGATATATTAATATCAATCATATTATCGGTATTTAATAATTTAATGGCATCTGCTATTGTTTTTTTCTTTAAATCTACTTCTAGTTTTAAATTGTAATCTTTATCTTTTAGAATGGTAATTCCATCTACTTCTTCTAGATTTACTTTTTCTTTCATTTTGACATCGATTATTTTTTTATTTAAGTAATGGTATTTTAAATTTTCCATGGTATCATCTAAAACAATTTGTCCTTTATTTACGATAATAACTCTTTTACATAATTTTTCTATATCAGATACATCGTGAGAGGTTAAGACAATGGTTGTTTTAAATTCTTTATTCATTCGTTTAATCAAGGTTCTTATCTTTTCTTTTACAACAGGGTCTAATCCTATTGTTGGTTCATCTAAGAACAAGATTTTTGGTTCATGAATTAAGGATGCTACGATTTCACATCGAATTCTTTGTCCCAAACTTAGGTTTCTTACTGGAGTATTGATGAATTCGTCTAATTCAAAGAGTTCTCTCATTTCATCAATTTTTTGTTCTACGACAGATTCTGGAATATCATAGATGGCTCCGAAGAATTTAAAATTATCATATGGGGTTAAGTGTGTCCATAATTGTTCTTTTTGTCCAAAGACACAACCGATTTCATATGCTAACTTTTTTCTATCCTTTGTTGGATCTAATCCTAAGACGTCAATTTTTCCACCGTCTGGGAATAAAATTCCTGTCATCATTTTAATCGATGTTGATTTCCCTGCACCATTTGGTCCAATGAAGGCAATCATTTCTCCTTTTTCTACGGAAAAAGAGATGTTTTTTACAGCTTTGATGATATTGTATTTTGGCTTGATAAAGGATTTAATACTGCCTTTTAATCCTTTTTCTTTGATTTTTACTTTGAAACTTTTGGATAATTTTTCAACGGTTATTACAGCCATACTAATCACTCCTTTCTAAATCTTTCGCTTTCATAGACTTCCTATCATCAAAACTATTATATTATACTTTGTGGTTCTTTTTCGATAAAAAAACACGGAAAAACTATTCTTGATAGTGACTCCGTGTTAACCGTGTAGGATTTCTTCCCTATGCAGCTCGTCTCCTTATGCATACTCACTTAAATCTATGAAAACTGGTCGAGAAAACAAAAAATACGGGCACTACTAAACTTAGTAGTGACTCCGTATTAACGTGTAAGATTACTCCCTATGCAGCTCGTTTCCTTATGCATACTCACTCGACTTGTCTAACATGTTACATCAAAAACAATCGTTTGTCAACCTTTTTTTGTTACCATTTCATCTTCTTGTGATGAATCGTTTTTGGAAAAAATTGTTCTACCGTATAATATACTACTTAAGAAAAGAGTACAAGCTATACATTTAAACTTGACTTTCACAGATAATTCGTGTAAATTATAAAGCACCAAGCAAGAAAATGATTCAGTATATTTACTTATTTAAATATATTTGTTATACTTTTCTTGTGAGTTTGATATAATAATATTGTAGAATATTTATTGTATCTACATTTGGTCTATTATTTCTTTAATGGATCAAACCCGTGTTAGCGCCAAGCGCTGCTTAAAGAAGCAACCTTAATGGTTGCTTTTTTAATGTGTTTTAAAATCTTTTCTTGTTTAGTTCTTTTAATATTTTTCTTATTTCTTCTATTGAGAAAAAATATTTTTCGCTCTTTGTAAATGACATTTTATTTTTATATTTATAATCATATTTATCAATATAAGTAAGCATATCAGATACTTGAAACAGTCTTTTTTCTTCGTGATTGAAATCTACTCTATGTTCAAATCCATCATATCTTGAAAAGATTGAGTCGAGAATTATACCTAATGTTTCTTGACCATTATCATAATACATCACAATCTTATCAAACCTACTCAAATAACCTTCCTGTTCTTTTATCATCTTATTTATTTCAGTAGAAACTTGTTGTCTTAATATACGACTACTATCCGTATACTTTTTATCAATGATTATTGAATGATATTTTACAGGTATTTTTCTTGAAAATTGGTATATAGCATTAAATATACTTTTTCTTTTTTTGATATCAAAGCTAGAATAATCTCCACGTTTCATTATTAAATCAGCCATGTGAATCATTTTAGTATAGCCAATTCTATTAAGTCTATCATTTAAATTGGCAAGTTCCGGCATAATATCATCATTGTGTTCATGAAAAGTAAATGAAACGCCATAAAGTTCTGATGCTCCCTTACCAAAACCGAATTCTCCAGTTTCATCTACAAAAACATTTAGTCTTTGCAAGATATTCACCCCCACCAAATAAATTATATACTATTTTGGAGAATGTTTAAATGTGGTTTCAGTAATCTCAGGAAGCTTATGAATCGTCGTAGTCTCACTTAACTTTGTATAATATTAAAACATCAAAAGATATTCTTTCGATGTTTTCAAAATGGTTTGATGCCTTTTTTTGTTACCTATAAAAGTTGTTATCCATATAAAGCTGTTCTACTAAGGTATCTCCTCCAATTGGATAGAAGTTTCCTTTTAGATTTTCTTTCATCAAAGGCATTTCTCCTTTTGGCAATTCATTTGCTCCATTTTTTAACTTCTTTTGGTAGTCTTCAAATAATTCTTTAAATCTAGCATAGTGTACTACTTCTCTTTGCCTTAACCATAGTAATGGTCCTATGACATCAGGATCATCTGTTAAGTCAATTAAGTTTTCATACACTGCTCTTGCTTTTTGTTCTGCTGCCATATCTTCGGCTAGGTCGGCAAGAGGATCTCCTGTTGTTGCGAAGTAAGTTGCCGTAAAGGGTACGCCATTCGAGTCTGTTGGGTATAGGGCTTTTGCATGTTCTGCGTAGTGAGCATCAAGTCCTGCTTCTTTTAATTCTTCTAGGGTTGCATCTTTCATTAATTGATAGACCATAGTCTCAAGCATTTCCACATGTCCTAATTCTTCGGTTGCGATATCATTTAATAAGGCTTTTCCTTTGTTATCTGGCATCGTCATTCTCTGATTCATATAACGAAGTGCCGCTGCTAACTCCCCATTGGATCCTCCATATTGTGTTACGATATATTTTGCCATTCTTAAATCCTTTTTTTTAATATTTACGGGATATTGTAATCGTTTTTGATAACTAAACATTTCTTCCCTCCCATGGCCATGTGGATGATACCCAGTTGAAGGATGTCATTTCACCATTTATGGTTAGTGGCCCATATTTTTTCTCATACTCTTCTACTAATCGATTTGCTTTTTGTTCATAATCTCTAAATAGTAGAAACATGCTTTGATCTTCTGGATGAAGATCTAGGTATAGATTTAACTCGTGTGCAGCAAAGGCAATGGCAGATAATTCATAAAGGCATTTTTCTTGTTCTGTTTGGGGAGTAAGGGTTGCTGGTTGATAGTTCTTATAAGGACTATATAGTTCTTTCCATAAATTTCCTTTTAGGAAAGCTTCGGTTGGATTGAATAAGTTATTTTCTGGAAGTGGCATGGGAGATGGATAAAAATTCGTTGGTTGGTATAGGTTTTCATTTCTTATCCAATCATAGTTTATCTTATTATTCATAAATTCTCCTTTCTTATTAATGTATTCCATCTTCCTTTTTCTATTAGGGCATTGGCCTACTTTTTTCGGTAAAATCTATAAATAATACTTGTCAAATGTTGGATTTACTGATAGAATATATTTGTATTTTTGAAATGGCGCCATTGGTGAAGTGGTTAACACGCTAGTTTGTGGCACTAGTATGCAAGAGTTCGATTCTCTTATGACGCCCCATTTTTGAAAATTGTCGATGAATTTCGACTTACAGATAGACTCAATGATTGTTATTGAGTTTTTTTGTGCCTCAAAAAGCATTCGTTGTTCCCTATTTATTCCAATATTAAGGTTCGGGGAGAAAAAGAAAAGAACTTGTAAAAGCTCAATTTTTATGTTATTCTGTATGTAGCAAGAAATCTTGCGTAAAATAAAAAAGGGAACATTCAGTTTTTCAGAGTTGAATGTCTACCCAAATTTAATTGTGTTAGGCACTTATTCTAGCGAATGAGTGTTATTTTTTTATAACTACTATCATAAAAGACCAATTCTTAGAATTGATCTTTTTTGTTTTTTAATAACTTGTTTTGATACAGTAGTACATATTATAAGTAGATGGATTGATCATAACCGCATCTCTTTCTAGGACTTGGACTGCTATTTCATACTCGGAGTGATATTTTTCTTGTTGTTTTACTCCATTATTTACAAATTCTTCTCCATCTAAATCAATCATATAGTAAAGGGCATCAGAGCCTTTACTTTTTTCTGGTTCTTCTTCATACGTAAAGGTTCCATATACATGGTTGCTTTCCTCATCTTGATACTTGTTCCATACAAAGGACTGATCAGAATTTAATTTCATTGTTACTATAAAATCTTCTCCTGGTTCTTCTCCATTATATGATTTACAATCCCACGTTCCAAGTAAGTATTGATCTGCCAGTGCATCTCGACTTTCTTCCATTAACTTTGATGTGGAATAAATACCAAGTACTACTAAGATTATAAAAACCATTACAAAACTTATGATAATACTTACGGAATTTAAGATAATTCCTACTATTTTTTTCTTTGTTTTTTCTTTACAACAAGCACCTACTACAATTCCAGTTATAGCAAGGGGTATCGTAAAAACATTTAAAATGAATGATAAAATAACTGCTATTACTCCTATTACTAAACTAACGGTTCCTAAAGCACTCTTCTTTTCTTTTGATGATTCTAATGGGGAACCACATTGAGTACAAAATTTTGTAGTTTCATTATTATTTGCTCCACACTTTTTACAAATCATGGTAATCCTTCTTTCTAAAACAAAAGAACAATTCAATTGTTCTATAATCTTGGGATATTTGTTTTTTCTACAGCAACAACTTTATGGGTTACTTCCACACTTGGCTTTGTGGTAGTTGGTGCTGTTCTTGTTGGAGCAGGGCTTTGTGAATAGGTTCTTGAGATTGCTGTTTTTCTTCTATTTACAGGTAGACTTAATAATGTCTCCGTCATATGATTCGCACTTGCTTGGAAACTATCATTTAAGTCATACATTTCCCCTTGAATTCTCTTAATAAAATCGTAGTTTTCTTCTCTTTCTTTTAGATAACTACGTTGTTCATTTCTTTCTTGTTCTTTTCTTTTTTCTTCTTCTTCCGCAAGTCGCTTTTCTTCTTCTTTTTTTCTTGCGACTTCTTCTTCATATTCATGATATTCTTTTTCATTATACATTGGTATCACCTACGTTCATACATTTCCCAACCCTACTATAAATATAACAAAAACTTTGATTAAAGTAAAATAAAAAGAACAAAAACTTGTTCATTTTATTTTTTAGTTGTCACTTCTTTTTTCTTTTTATTTAAGAGGTAACATGTGGTATATAAGAATATCAAGGTAACGACAAAAATTACTTTTCCGGATGTCGATTGGAGATTGTAAATCAAGTAACCTATTTTTGGTAAGGAGTAAAGATATTTTCCATAATAATTTCTTCTGGTTGTTGGTAGGCCATCTACATGATGATTGGCATCTCCTTTGGTATGGATTTCTGTTTCTGTAATTTCAATGATTCGATGAATTACTTTTTGTTTTGGTTCTTTAAAGACAATGATATCCCCTACTTTTAAGTCTTCATAGGGATATCTTGTGTTAATAAAACACAGACTACCGGTTGGTATTGTGGGATACATGGAACCAGAAGTAACGATGGTTGGATCTACTCCAAAAAGATGTAGTCCAATTAAGAAGATTCCTGTCCAGGTTACTCCTAAAACGATAATGTCTAATATGATTGTCAGTATTTTTTTCATGTACTCACCCTTTTATCTTTTATTCTTCTATTTTTTTAATCATTTGTTTTGCGGATGCATTTGGTACCATAGTCTCTGTTGCGATTGCGATCATTTGATCTAAGAAGATATCCATATTGTCTTTATATAACAATAGTACCTTTTTTAGTGTTTCTCTAATTTCTTCTTCTGGAATTCCTAAGAAAGAAGAGATTGCTTCTATTTCAAAATATTTTCCATCTACATATCCTAGACGAAGAGAAATAATGATGGCTTCTTTGACACTTAATTTTCCAAGCATTTTCTCAAAGGAAGGAGTACGAAGAAGCTCTAACATTTTTTCACAATCTTCTTTTACAATGGTTCCTGCTGTCTCTTGTTTTTGGATTGGTTTAGGAGAATCTACTGGCACCTTTTGTTCTTCTGTTGGAGGCACTGGAGATACAGGAGTAGCTGGTGTTGGAGTCTCTGCTTGCGCTACTACATTTTCTACTGAAGAGATTTTACGCGTTGTTCTTCTCTTACTAGGTGGTCTTTTTCCCGTAATTTCTTGTAGAATTCTTTTCATCTTTGGAACAAGAGATGTATAAAATCTTGTTTGTTCTTCTTTGGTCATTTTTGAAGATACAGGATGCTCTAGGTCATCTCCATAACGAAGTCTTACTAATTCTCTATCTTCTGGGGATAGTCTTGTTAACATCTCATCTACTTGTTCTTTTGTATAATCACTAAAATATTGATAAATGGATTTTAATCTTGCCATATTTTCTTTTTCCTTCTTTCTTGCTCTTTTTGATTGGGTAACCCCTGCTTCTTTTAAAAAGGCTTTATTGGAACCTTCGGAATTTCTATATGCTGCCCGATATTCTTTGACATTTTGTAGAGATTGTTTTGGGTTATCGGTATAGATTGCAAAGTCATCTACTTTTTTCTTGCTTCTTAGTTTTCTTAATGCTTTGGATTCTATTTGTCGAATTCTTTCTCTTGTTACATTAAAATATTTACTTACTTCTTCTAAGGTTCTTGTTACATTGTCTTCTAATCCATATCGTAGGGTTAAGACTTGTTTTTCTCTTAACGTTAGACAAGAATCTAGATATCTTTGTAGTTCTTCTGGTAGGCTGTTTCCTACTGCAACATCTTCTGGAGAATCTTTATCGGATGGGATAAAGTGTTCTAACTCGGTATCTTCGTCATCTCCTACAAAGGAATTAATACTAATAGTATCTTGTTGAGAACTATATAATTTTTTTGCTTGCTTTAAGGAGATGTGCATTTCATTGGCTACTTCTGATAAGTTAGGTTCTCTGCCAAGTTTTCCTTCTAGTTTTTGCCAGGTTTTTCGAAACTCTCCTATTTTTTCTACTACATGAACAGGAAGTCTTACATTTCTTCCTTTGTCTGCGATTGCTCTTGTGATTGATTGGCGAATCCAGGTAATTGCATAGGTTGAGAATTTAAATCCTTTCGTTGGATCAAACCTCTCTACTGCTTTCATAAGACCAAGGTTCCCTTCTTGAATTAAATCCATAAAGGATAGGCCTCTTCCTACATATCTTTTCGCAACGGTTACCACTAGTCGGAGATTACTCTGAATAAATAAATTTCTTGCTTCTAAATTTCCTTCTAATATTTTATGAAATAGTGCTTGTTCTTCTTCTCGATTTAGTAATTTATATTTTCCAATTTCTCGTAGATAGTCTCCTACGATACTACTAGACATTTCTTGTTCGATAATGGTTGTTTGCTGTTCTTCTTCCTCTTCCTCTTCTTTTTCTTTTTTCTTAATATCATGTAGTATCGCATAAGCATCTATTAAAGAAACTAGGAAAGTGTCTGATAAATACTCTTCTAAAATATCTTCTTCGTAATACTTTTGATATTTTTTAAATTCTTTTTCCACTAATTTATCAAATAGACTAGACTCTTTTAATAGAGATAACATATGATCTGGATCTAGTGGATATTGATAGACTGTTAAAAATTCATTTAGGGATTGTAGTTTTTTCTCGAAGTCTTTTTCTCGATTCATTGTTAAGTAATTTTCTACAATCCTTGTTCTATCTTTTGGTTTTCTTAGGCAATCATGGAAGAATGAAGAGAATGCTTCATTTAGTTTTTCTTCCATGAGTTTTTCAAATGAGTTTGCTTCCTTATATTCTTTTTGTTGTTTTGCAATTTCTTCCCGGAGTCTCTTTCTTAAGGTATCTACTTCTAGGGCAAACCTTTTTGCTCTCTCTTCTATTTGGTTAATGAGAGGTGTTAAAAGGCGCCATAAGTCTTCTGGATTTTGTTGCATTGTTCCATTCATTGTTGCTTCCAAGGCAAAACCTCCCATCTTTTCTTATTTTTATTGTAACACTCTTTATTCTTTTACGAAAAGAAAAATATGAGATTTCTCCCATATTTAATCTTCTTCATAGATAGATAGTTTGTTTTTTAAATCTTCAATTTCTATTTCTTGTTGTTCAATTAACTCTTCTTTTTCTTCGATTTCTATATCGCGATTTCTAATCTCTGTTTCTTGACTCGATAGTCTCTCTTCATACTGATCAATGATATCATAGTAGTTATCTGCTTGTTTTTTTAATTTTTCAATATTCTCTTTTGATGCATAGACTCTTGCATAGAAGGGATCCGTATCTAAAATTCTTACTTTTTTACTATTTAATTCTCTTATAAATTCTTTGATGGTTTCTATTCTATTTTTATCTGTACATACAAAGTCCACCATGCCAGATTCTCTTATAAATGTCTCTACCTTACAGTTTTTACAGGTTGGAACTTCTATTCGAATATTGTCTCTTTCTTCTTCTATGTATTCTACATGAGGACTAAAGAAAATGGTATCGGATACTGGGAACTCTTCTCGGTAAATCTTTGTTGAGACTTCTTCATATTTTAAGTCTAAGGCAGCTACTACGGTGGTACCACATCCTACTCCTAGGGCAATTACTGCTAGAATGAAGGTCCAGATCATTGTCTTCTTATTGCTTTTTCTATTTGTGACAAAGTTAAATAGTACATAGATTGGAACTCCTAATAGAACTCCTGCCGAAATAAGAGAAATGGCAACTCCTATGAAGAATAATCCACTCTTCCAAAATGTAAAAGATGCGATTAAAGCAAAGGATACTAAAAATAAGAGAAAGAGTAGAAAAACGGCTAGGCCTAATGCACAAAACTTAATTCCAATAATCATTACTTTATAGATGGCATTGATAAAACGATATTCTCCATCTTTTGGATCTCTTATAATAATTTTTTCTTCTTGTTTATATTCGATTTTCGTATCTTGTTTTTCTGTTTGTTCTTTTCTTTCTTCTTTTTGCTCTTGCCACTCTTCATAATAATTTAAGTATCTTACTTTAAATACTTTTACTAGAATAATGGTTCCTAGAGTTATCGCTAATAAAACATAGATGATTTCTAAGAATCTTTGAATCACTTCATAGACATGATATGGCAATAGAGAATATAAGAAGGCACTTACTGCATTTCCAATTACTAGATAGAATATCCCAACAAAAATCAATAATAGAAAGATTATAATAGCTTGTTCAAAAAGACATTTGATTTTACTTTTCCATTTCATATTGAAAAGTAGATTAATGGTATCTGTTATGAACTTCATAAAGTCCTCTACTATCTTATTTAAATTATTTTTGGTTTCTTCCTCTTCTTTTACCTCTTTAATATCTTTATTTAATAAGTCATCAATATTTAAGTGAAATTTATTACATAAGGTTAAGATTTTGTCCATTTCTGGATAGGCAGTACCAGACTCCCATTTGGAGATTGCTTGGCGAGAAACTCCTAATTCTTCTGCAAGTTGTTCTTGAGATAAGTTGTGTTCTTTACGAATCTTTTTTAAATTATCTTTTAATTTATGATTCATCTTTTTTCCTCCTTTCACCTATCATTCTAGACTTTCTACCGGTTGCGAACTACCACTTTTTGGTTGTTTTTTGTATAAATTTAGTTGCTTTTTTCTTATTTTTCTCATTAAAGATTCTTTCTATACTAATTCCTAGTAATAAAAATACAAACATGTGTAGGTTATAGGCATATCTTGGAGAGATTTCAATCAACATATATACTCCATAATATAGGGCTAATATAATTTTTAGGAAGATAATTTCTTTTTCTTCTTCTTTCTTTTTTGGGAATAGACTTACTACGAATAAAATCATAACGACGTTTAAAAAGCCTTGGTTATACCACCCTAAATATTTCATAATATTAGGAGAGATTTCATTTTTTATTCGCAAATCATAATTGGTTTGGGTCCATAAAATGACTTCTTTTTTTAAGAATAAAACAGGGAACTTTTTATAATCTTGTTTGATTCTATTTTTTAATAATTCTTTTTCTTGATTGGTATTAAAGTAAGCTTCTTGATCTTCTACATTATAAATCCCATTATATTTATCACTTAATCCGCAATAGAATTTCCATAATGTTACATTTTTATCTAAAGAATTAGAGTTTGTTTCTTTGTGTAGTGGACTTAGGTTAATTGCCATGGAGAAAGAGGAAGTTACTAGAAAATAAGTTAAGAGACATACTAGGGAACTTGTAAGGGTCTCTTTCCAGTTCTTTTTTGATAGATATGCAATTTTATAGACAATAATTCCTAAAATAATGATAATGGATTCTGTTCGAAAGAAGTTAGCGATAGCAAGTAAAATGGCAATACATATCCAATTTTTCCAAGTATCTTCTTTGGATAAGATCCAATCGATTACGATTAATGTAAGTAATGCAGGGATATGTTGATTGGTTAAGACAGAATTTAGGTAGAGAGGATATAAGTAAAAGAGATAGGCAAATGAGATAATTCTTGCGGTTTTTTCTTTTACTAATTTTTTACTTATTTGATAGATCATTACTACTATCATAGAGGTAATGATGCTATTCATTACTCTTAAGAAAAACGTGTGATTGATGATTTTTAATAAAATTGCTTGATAGAGAACAAGTCCTAATTGGAAAGGATATGTTTGAAAGTAAAAGCCATTCATAAAATCAAGATTACCAGATAAAAGACTTCTACTTGCCTCTAACATGGTTTGAAAGTCATCTGTTACTTCTACTTTTAAAAAGGTAATAGTAATGAGACGAATGAGAAAAGATAGGATTCCTAAAAAAAGAGGGAAATTCTTAATCTTTTCTTTTTTATAAAAGAAATAGAAAAATATTAGTATTGGAATGGTTAAAAAAATTGTCCACTTTTCTTTTTCAAAAAATAATAGAACAAAAAATAAAATCCATACAAGATATTCTGCAATCTTTCTTAATTTTTTCATCGTATCATTCCTTCTTTATTTAGATAATAACACATGTATTCTTTCATTTCAAATCTTTCTGTGTTAGAATGAGATTGGGTGAAATTGATTATGAAAAAAGTCTTAAAAAAAGAGAACTTGATCTATGTTTTTCTATTTATCTTATTGGTTTTTATTCATTTTCCTTTAATGGGTAATTCTATTTTAACTGCAGATGTCTTATTGAATAATGATTTTTATAATGGATTTTCTTGGGAGATTTCTTTAGGAAGATTTGGGTTATTTCTAGTTGGAATCTGCAAGTCTTATTTGTCTTTTGCAGGTATTGATTTCTTTATTAGTTCTCTTCTTATTGTTTTGATTACTTATTTTTTAAACCAATTATTTGAAGTCAAGTCTCTTGTTAGTAAACTATTCTTAGTTGGTCTTATGGCTCTTAGTCCCATTATTTCTGCTACTTTACTTTTTCATTATTGTTCGATTGCTTATTTACTTGCCTTTTTAGGATGTGTTTTGGCTATTTTCTTTTTCTATCATGCGAAGAATAAAGTCTTAAAGTATGTTGTTCCGCTTCTTCTTATTCCCTTTAGTTTATCTATTTATCAAGCTTATTTTTCTCTTCTAGTTACTTTATTTGTTTTTTATCAATTTCATTTACTTTTTCAAAAACATTTTTCTTATCGAGATACCCTATCTTTTCTTCTTATTTTTCTAGGAGGAGGTATTCTATACTATCTTGGAATGAAGGGTTCTCAACTTATTTTCCATATTGATATGGCAAGTTATAGTAATGCGAATCAAATTGGTCTTTCTACTCTCCTTCAATTTCCTAAAAAAATCGTTTCTTCTTACCAATTATTCCATCAAATGTTTTTTACCGATTCTATTATGAAAAATACGTATTTATGGAATCCTATCTTGAATGGTATTCTCTTTGTTCTTTTTACTTGTAGTTTTGGATATCAAGTATTTACTTCTAAGATTACTCTTTCTAAAAAAATCCTTAGTATTCTTTTCTTTCTTCTAATTCCCGTTTTTACGAATAGTGTTATCTTTCTTATTGCAGATAGTAAACTACAATTGCTTATGAGTGCATCTTATCTTATTATATTCTTCTATTTTCTGTCTACACTACAGACAAAGGTATTAAAAATTAGTAGTTTCCTTGTTTTTGGACTTTTACTTAGAAATTATCTGATTCAAGATGAGGCTACTTATCTTACTCTTCAAAATACAAAGAAACAGTATGATACTTATTTCCAAGCTGCGATTAGTGAACATATTCATGAGTTAGATAAACCTTTTCTTGTGATTGGGGAAGTTAGTCCTAAAAACTTAGAGGTTTCTAAGAGAAATTATGGATATATATCAGATGATGGTATTTTCTGGGAAGAATATCATTTACGAAAATTAGGGGTTGAGAGATATGTTCTACAAGAGTTTGGACTTTCCATTACTTTTGGTAGTGAAGAGGATTATCAATCTCTCCTTGAGGAGAAGGATTCTAAAGAGGTTCTTTCTACTTACCGAGATAATATTGTTCTTGATTTTTCTAACACATAAAAAGAGATGGATCATCTCTTTTTTTTATCGGTTTCCATTGTAATTGCCATTACCATTCCATCCCCAGAATAGGAAGAAAATAATAATGATTACAATAAAGATTGCCCACCATCCACCAAAGCCATCATTGTTGTTTTGGCCTACTGGATAGGGATATGAATAACCATAACCGCACATAAATATTCTCCTTTCATTATATTTTATTTGGAATATTTATGAGTGTTCGGGTTTATTCCACGGTTACTGACTTTGCTAAGTTTCTTGGTTTATCAATATCTAGTCCTCTTAATTTTGCTGTATAGTATCCAATTAATTGTAATGTTGGGACTACCAACAATGGTTCAAAATAAGAACTTGTTTTTGGAACAATATAACGAAATCCATGATTTGGAATTTCTTCCGTATTGGTTATTGTATAGATGAAGGCATCTCTTGATTTAACTTCCATGACATTGGATTCTGTTTTATCAGCAATAGCTGGGTCTGTAATGATTGCGAAGACAGGAACTCCTTTTTTGATCAGTGAGATTGTTCCATGTTTTAACTCTCCTGCTTGGAAGGCTTCACTATGAATGTATGAGACTTCTTTTAGTTTTAAGCTTCCTTCTAGGCACATTGCATAGTCAATTCCTCTTCCAATAAAGAAGGCATCTTCTGCTTTATACATACTTTTCGCAACGTCTAAGAAGATTTCTTTCTCATCTAATATTTTTTGTAATAGAATTGGGATTTGTTTCATTTCTTTTAAGGCATCTTCATCTTTTACTGTTTTCATTACAATTAAAGATAATAAAGCAGCTTGTAGAATATAAGCTTTTGTCGTTGCGACTGCGACTTCTACTCCTGCTCCTATTAGAAGAGTCTTATCACATTCTCTTGCAATGGTAGAAGTTTCTGTATTTACAATACCTAGTGTTTCTACTCCATTTTCTTTTGCTTTTCGCATCGCTGCAATGGTATCGGCTGTCTCTCCTGATTGAGAGATTACAATCACTAATGTTTTGGGACGATAAAGCACTGTTTTATAACGATATTCTGATGCACATTCTACGTAACACTTCTTTTTACATTTTTCTTCGATTAAACTTGCTCCTACTAATCCTACATACATAGCGGATCCACAAGCAACAATGTGAATCTCATCATATTGCGATAAATCTGGTAAGTCTTTGTCTTCGTATCTTGAGATTAAGTTTCTAAGAACGGTAGGTTCTTCCATTATCTCTTTTAACATAAAGTGTTCATATCCTGATTTACTTGCAGAATCTTCTTTTAAATTGGATTCTAGAATTTCTTTTTCTACTTCTTTTTCTTCATAAAAGACTTGTACTTTATTAGGATCTAGTACGGCAATTTCTCCTTCTTTTAGGAGACTATATCGATTGGTTTCTTGTATCATGGCAGCAATATCACTTGCGATATAATTTTCTTGTTCTCCATAGCCTATCATTAAAGGAGAATCTTTTCTAATTGCATATAATTTGTCTTTTCCTTCCAATAGAATTCCAAAGGCATAAGATCCTTTTAATCTTTTTGTTGCTTTAGTAATTGCCTCTATCGGATTATCTTCATAGTATTCATTGATTAGAGCACAAGCAACTTCTGTATCTGTTTCACTTTTTAAAGATACCCCTTTTGCTTCTAATTCTTTTCTTAGTTCTCTTGCATTTTCAATAATTCCATTATGAACAAGAGTTACTCTCCCTACTTTATGAGGGTGTGCATTTACTTCATTTGCTTCTCCATGAGTTGCCCATCTCGTATGACCAATTCCTAGGGTTGCAGTAATACTTTTTTCTTCTTGTAATTTCTTTTCTAGTTCGACTATTTTTCCCACACTCTTTATGATTTGCGTTTCTTCTTCATTTTCTAGAGCAATTCCACTCGAATCATACCCTCTATATTCTAGTTTTTTTAAACCGTTTATTAAAAATTCTTTCGGATGTTTTTTTCCAACATATCCTACTATTCCACACATATTTTTTCCTCCACTATAAAAACATATAGTGTTGATATATCATTTGTTGTAATCTTGATTTTACTTTTTGTAATATATCTTACGAATCACTTACTCCGTAGTAGTACCCGCCGAATCTTTCGATACCCTACTATCCTCGTCAACCTATTATGGTCCTGGCGCTAAATGAAGATACTCCTTTCTCTTTCTCTCATCTTATTAAACATTATACCGAAAAATAAAAAAGATGACAAATTCTTCTAACGGAAAATGTCATCTTTTGTAAAGACATAATGTAATTTTTCTTTGGTATCTTTTCCATCCTTGATTAATTTATCTTCATAGGATGCATCATCTTTAATCGATGAGAATTTATCTTTTAGGGCTTTACTATTTTGAAGAAGTTCTTCATCACTATCGGATAGACCATATTCTTTTTTATTTTTTTCTAACTCATCAATTAAGTCGGTATTTCCTTTCATTAAGAAGTAATCTTGATCATCACTTTCAAAGTATAGGTAAAGACTTTTTCCTTTATTATTGAGTAGCATATACATATTGTATCTTTTTACTCCTACTACTTCAATGACACAGGCAAGTTCTCGTAATTCTCCTTCTACTTTGTAGACATCAAGGGAGTTATATACTTGTCTTCCAAGTGATCTACAGTTTGCTTCATTGGTACCATTTTCACTCCAAAATTTAGAAGTTTTGGTATTCCAGTTAAAACTATAAAAACTTAGGATAACTGCTGCTAAAAAGAAGAAGAAGATTAGAAGTGGAAAGAATACATTTACTCCACCTTTTTTCTTACATAGAGCTTCTAGGTTTTCTCCTTCTTTGGCATTTCTTTCTAATTTATCTACTCTTTTTTCTACGATATCTAAGTATATTTTATTAAAGAATAATCCACAAAATACCATAGATAGTACAATATAAGGTACAATTACAATTTGAGCAAATCGAAGAATAATTCCTGTTACGAGTAGGCCAATGATTCCAATAATATAAAGTTTACGATATAAGAAATATATCCAACTTAATAGTAATGCGTAAATATTAAACGGTCTTTTTACAATCCATTTATAGTCTTCTCCAATATAACTTCCCATTAGAGGATCTTCATCGGGATTATATTCTACAACTTCTTTTTTTACTTTTTTTGGTTTTTCTACAGGAGGTTCTGTTTCTGGTGCAATGTCTTCTTCTGCTGCATCAGACTCTAATGAAGCATCTAAATCATTATAGCAACCACATATGGTACAAAACTTTTCATTGTTTCGTAATTGATTTCCACAATTTTTACATACCATAAGTATCCTCCTTTTTAATCTTCTCCTAATCTTTCATAGGTTCCTTGCGTTTCTTCTTCATATTCTTTTAATTGGTCTTCAAATAATTTATCAAATTGAGGCATTGATTTTTGAATGACATCTGGGTAGATATTTTTACTTGTTGTAATCGCAGTACGAATGTCGTGAATATTGACATCTCTTCTATTATTAAATAGCGCATTTGAGAATGCTTGTTGAATAATTGTTAGAGAAACATCTGGATATCTAGAGCCAATTTCATAGATTCTTTTATATTCACTTGTAATATCCGTAATAAACTCCATAATTCTTCTTTGAATGAAAGGAGTATACATTAATTTTGCTCCTGTTCTTGTTTCAATCTTTGGTAGAGTTCCCACTAAAATTTCGATATTTTCTTCTCTTGTTGGTTCCATAACTTCTACTTTTTGGAAACGTCTTACAAAGGCTTTATCTCTTAAAATGTATTGTTCATACTCTTCTGTTGTCGTTGCTCCTATGACTTTAATGTCTCCTCTATCAAGGGCTGGTTTAAACATATTGGCAAAGTCTAGTGCTTCTCCTTTGGTACCCATTAACGTATGGATTTCATCTATAAATAAAATTAATTTTGTTTTATCTTTTAATTCATCAATTAAGGTTTGTACTTTAGACTCTCCCGTTACAGGGTCTTGTCCTAGTAAAGCAGCGGTATTTAGTTTAATCACTTGATATCCTTTTAATACATCTGGTACTTGGTTTCTTTGAATTCGATAAGCAAGTCCTTCTACAATTGCCGTTTTACCTACACCAGGTTTTCCGATTAAGACAGCGGATTTATCCGGTGTTAAGAGAATTAAGATTAATTGTTTAATTTGCTCATCTCTTCCGATTGCTGGATTGGTAATATAGGTATTTTTTTGGAAATTTTCCCCATAATTTTCCAACATACTAATTCTTTTTGACTTAATATCAAAGTTTTCTTCTACTTTTCTGTCAAAATATTCTTCTAGGTTCATCTTAACACTCCCTAACTTCTATCATTATATCATAAACTTATCCTTGTTTCCTAATATATTTTATATCTTCTATCGATTTGTCAATGTTTGAAAAACCATTTCCTACGGGATAGAAAACAGGGTAACAAGAAAAGTCTTTCTTTACAAATTTCTGTCTTCTTACTTTGCTTACACTAATTTTATCTTCTAAGACAATACTAGAAACTTGGTTTCCAAATAGAATGATTTTTTTGGGTTTTACATATTCTATTTCTTGCCAGAATAAATCTAGGTACTGTTTGTAGATTTCATCTTTTAGAGGTCTTGCATCTATTTGGGTACATTTTGCAAGATTGGTAATAAAGACTTTATTGTCTGCTACCTGCTTATATACTTTTTCAGCAAACTCTGGAGTCCAATCTTTTCCTTTCCTTTTCTTGATTTCTTCATAGGTTTTTTGATCAATTACTTTTAATTCTTGAAAGAGATACCAAATATTTTTGGTTCCTATCCAAGGGGATTTGATTCCTGTCCAACTCTTATCTGCGGTTATATTTCTTCCAGTTGGATTCATAAAAACAAAGCATATTTCAGGATTTTCGGTACAGCCTCCAAACGTAATGGCATCTAGAGAAGGATCTCCATATTTTGTTTGCATCTCTTCATACCTTTTCTTTAATTCTTCTAGCATGTCCATCACCTACTAATAAAATATCATAAATTGATGGGGATTACTAGTCATCTAAAAAGATAAGAATTTTATTTCTTATCTTCTGTTGGGTTTACATGAATAATTGTTAAATAGATTTCTGGAATTTCTTTTTCTATTTCTCTTTCCATTTTATTCGCAATCTCATGACTTTCAAAAGTCGATAAGTTTCCATCTACAAAAATGGTAAAAGAAATTTGATAACGATATCCTACTGGTGTGGAATTAAAATGATTAATTTTTTGTACTTCCTCATATTTTTCAATTACTTTTAGTACTTTTTCTTTTGTCTTTTTATCCATACTTTTATCCATCAATACATCATAACTTTCTATGAATAACTGAATTGCTGTTTTGATAATCCATAGAGAAATTAAAATACCTGCAATGGAATCTAAATAGCGAAACCAACTATTTAGAGTGATGGATAATAAGGTTAGTGTTGTGATTGCTAAATCATTTCTATGATCTTTACTATTTGCTAAAATTAATATGTTTTTTGTTTTCTTGTAAAGATGGGTAGTATATAGATAAAGAGATAACTTTATAATGATTGTTAAGACACATACAAGGACTAACCATATAGAGTATGTCATATACTCTTTCTCGACTAAATTTTCAAATACATTTTTAATCATCGTTATCGATAATAAAAACATGGAAATACTGATTAACATGGAGTAAATATACTCGGCTTTTCCATGTCCTAGAGGATGATCATCGTCTGCTGCTTTGGATGCAATCTTATTTCCAATAAAGGTCATAAGGGAAGAGAAAATATCTCCTGCACTGTTGAATGCATCGGCAAGTAAAGATTGACTGTTACTCACTAGTGCTGCAACCGATTTGATGATTAATAAAAATATATTTCCTATGATTCCTAAAATTCCTGTTACTTGTGCTGATTTGTAGCGATCCATGTTGATTCTCCTTTTTATTTTTTTCTTAATTCTTCGTATTCTTTTTTCTTAAATCCGATTATTATTTTTTCTTCTCCTACCAATAGAGGTCTTTTGATTAACATACCATCACTCGATAGTAATTCTAATTTTTCCTCAAATGGTAGTTCTTTTATTTTTTTCGTCGCATTGATTTCTCGATACTTGATTCCACTTGTATTCCATAGTTTGTCAATTTCTAAATGGTATTTTTCTATCCAAGAAGACAACTCTTCCTTGGTTGGGGTTTCTTCTGTGATAGAACGATCTTCAAATGAAATATGATTTTCTTCTAAATAAGCTTTTGCTTTCTTACAAGTGGAACATTTTGGATATTCAATAAACTGCATGATGTCCTCCTATTTCTTACGATTTCGTAAATATTCTACGAAACCTCTTAATAAAGCTTTCTTTTCTTCTTTTATCCAGCTAATCTTTTCAAGAATTTGTAGAGATTCATCGTAGAAGGTATTCATCTTCTCTACTGCTTTTTCATAAGCTCCGGATTCTTTTAATAAATCTTGTACTTTTTCTATCTCTTCTTCCGTTAATTCTTTTTTCCCATAATACTTTAAAAATTCTTTTTTCCATTTTGTCTTTAAAATATAGGAATATAGGATGGTTTGTTTGAATTCTTTGATGTCGGATCCTTTTATTTTTCCCATTTCATCTGAATAGATTCCTAAAATATCATCTTGAATTTGAAAGGCAATTCCTGCTTTCTCTCCAAACTTTGCGATATCTTTCATTTGATCTTCTGTACCATCTGCTAAAAGGATTCCTACTGAAAGAGGTCCAATGATTGTATAATGTGCTGTTTTTAAGCGATAAATATCCATGACATTATCTTCTAGTTTTTCTTCTTCTAAAATTCCTGCTTTTCCTTGGAATGGTAAAATGACATCAATTAGTTCTCCTCTGATGGTTGTTAAAACGGTATTGATGAAGTTTGTTAGAATTGCCCCTAGATTTTTCGTATCATGATATTTTGTAGAGATTAATCTAGCAGCATCATACATGCCATACGTTCCCATACAGATTGCTAGAGAGTCTCCTAAATGACGTGCTTCCTCTTCTCCATACTGTTTATATTTTTCATAATTTGCATAATGAATCGTGTCTTTTCCTCTTCTTTTTTCATCTTCATCAATAATATCATCGTGCACTAAGATTCCTGTTTGAAATACTTCGTAAGCTAATGCAAGATCTAAGGCATAGTCTTTATCTTCTTTCAAAAGATAATATCCTAAATCGACTAATGTTCCACGAACTAGTTTTCCATCAGAATTTAGATTTGTAAAATAAGAAAAATTAGGTTTTAAAATGGGTCCCTTATCTTTTTCTAAATTTTCATTGTATTCTTTTATTTTTTCATTTAGTTTTTCTTTGGTGTCTTTATAATATGTCATAAATTTTTCTGTATCATTCATCTTCACTCTGCTCCTTTTTCTTTGGTTTCCATACCATTATTAATAGACAGATGGTTCCCACTGTAATTCCAATGTCTGCTATATTAAAGATTGGAAAATAGTAATTCAAAAACTTAAAGGAGAGAAAGTCCGTTACTCCCTGTTGTAGAACTCTATCGATTAAGTTTCCATAAATCCCACCCATGATGATTCCTAAAGTTAGGTTACTTGCCATGGTTAGATTTTTTTCTTCTTTTTTTATGAAGTAATTCATTCCTAATAAGAATAATACACTGAGAATGATTAAAAATAAAGTTTTATTTTCAAAGATAGAGAATGCTGCTCCTGTATTTTTTTGGTGATTCAAAAAGAAGAAGTTTGGAATTATAGTAATTTCTTTATATAAGGGTAAAAATTTATGAATGAAAGCTTTACTGATTTGATCGATTGCTATCCATATTCCTGCAACCATTAGAATTATTTTTCTATTCTTCATGTTCTTCTCCTTGTAATGATTTTATTTTTTCTACAATCACTTGAATTTCATTTAATCTTTTTTCTACTTTTCCTCTTATTTTTACAACCATTCCTTTTTCTATTTGTTCGATTTGAGAGAATGCTTTTGGAAAGAGAATAAACTCTTTCATTCCTGTTTCATCACTGCAAGATAAAAATGCCATTTTATCTCCTTTTTTGGTAGTAATCGCTTTTATTTTCTCTACAATCACAATGGTATCTATCGTTTGGTTATAATGATTCTCAATCTCTTTAATTGGAATACAGTATGGATTTTCTTCTTTATAAATTGAAGTTGGATATGCAGTTAGGTAGAAGCCAAATACTTCTTTTTCTTTTTCTAATAGATAGAATTCATCATACTCTTTTTTTCTTTCAATCTCTGGTTTCATTACTAGAGAAGGATCGATATCTTTTGTTAATTCTGCATAGTTAAATAAACTATCTAAGTTATCGATTAGAGTTCTTCTATTATATCCAAATTCTTGGAAGACGTCTGCATAGATTAAGGTTTCGATTGTTTTCTTGCCAACTCCTGCGATATAGAGACGACTTAGACAATCATAAATATCTTGGAAAGGACCTTCTTGTTTTGCTTTTTCTAAGGCTTCACAGACTACTACCCCAATGGATTTAATATTCGATAAGGGATAGATAATTTTATCCTCTTTTACTTGATACGTTGCTTTACTATCGTTAATTGTTGGTTTTACGATTTCTATATTATTTTTTCTTGCTTCTTGAATATACTCACTCGTTTTTGTTTCCGAACCGATTACGTTTGTTAAAAGATTTGCAAAGAAAATCGTTTTGTAATAACACTTTAAGTAAGCCATTTTATAAGCTACTACCGAGTATACAACAGAGTGAGACTTATTAAAACCATATCCAGCAAAGTTTAGAATTAAGTTAAAGATTTTTCTTGCTTGTTCTTCTTTGTGATTTCTTTCTAGACTTTTTTTAATGAATTTTTCTTCTTCATTCTTTAGAAGTTCTTCTTTTTTCTTTGACATCGCTCTTCTTAGGATATCTGCTTCTCCTAATGTATATCCTGCATAGGTACTTGCTGCCTGCATAATTTGTTCTTGATAGATTAGAAACCCATATGTATTTTTTGTAATTTCTTCTAGGGAAGGATCTAGATATTCTATTTTTTCTTCTTTATGCTTTCTTTTAATATAACTATCTATATTGACGGCAGCACCTGGTCTAAATAAAGCGATTGCTGCAACAATGTCTTCAAAAGTATTTGGACGAAGTCTTTTTAAGAAGGAACGCATTCCACTGGATTCAAATTGAAAGATTCCACAGGTATTTGCGGTTTCAAATAATTTTATCGTTTCTTTGTCATCTAATGGGATTTTTGCAAAATCGATTTCTTTTCCTTCTATTTTTTTGATGTCTGTTAAGATATTGTCGATTAATGTTAAATTTTTAATGACTAGGAAGTCCATTTTTAAGAGTCCTAGTTCTTCTAGATACTCCATAGAATAGCTTGTTAGATAGAGATTGTCTATTTTTTGTAGAGGAATTACTTCATCTAGGTCTATACAAGACATAACAATTCCTGCGGCATGTTGGGAAGTGTGTCTTGGAAAGCCTTCTAGGCGACATGCAATTTTATATAGGTCGGATAAGATTGTATCACTTGCTACTCTCGTTTGAAAAGTTTTGTTTTCCTCATAGATTTCTTTTAGAGAGTGTTTAGATGCTTCTGGAATTAATTTTACAAGAGAGTCCACTTTATAAGCAGGTACATTTAAGACTCTTGCCACATCTCGTAAGACTTGTTTTGCTGCCATTGTTCCAAATGTAATGATTCCGGCTACTCTTTTTTCTCCATATTTCTCTTTTACATATTGGATGACTAAATCTCTTTTATTATCTGGAAAATCGGTGTCAATATCCGGCATGGTTTTTCTTTCGGGATTTAGGAATCTTTCAAATAATAAATCATATTTTAGGGGATCAATATCGGTAATTCCTAAGGTATAGGCTACTAAACTTCCGGCAGCACTTCCTCTTCCTGGTCCCACTAAGATTTTATTTTTTTTGGCATATTTAATAAAGTCATAGACAATTAAGAAATAATTGGCAAAACCCATATCATTGATGACTTTTAATTCATATAGGAGTCTATCTTGATAGATTTTTGGTACTTGTTGATTTAATCTCTTATTTAGACCTGCTTTACATAGTTCAAATAAATAAGCTTTTGGATCTTCGCATTCATAGATTGGTAATAAGTTACGAAAGGGAGGAAACTCTATTTTACATTTTTCTGTTAAGTTTAATGTGTTTACGATTCCTGTATTATCGGATAAGGAAAGCGGATTTTCTCTTTCTAATTCATGATTTACTAAATCATAATCCATTTCCTCTGATATGGTTTTTCCATCTCTTATTCGATATAGGTATGGTAATAAGACTTGGTCTTCTTTTGTCCCATATACATTTTTTGGAAAGAAAATTACACGATTTGTTTCTAAATAGGCTTCTTTTTCTTCTTCTTTTTTCGTAAAGGCTAGATAAGAGTCTCTAAAAATCGTTTCCCACATTTTCCAACTTGCTTTGGAATCAAAAGGAACTACTGCGATTACTTCTTGATTATGTTCTTCTACTTCTTGTTTGGTAAGAGGATGTTCATTTTGAATGGTAGATAATTTGATTAGGCTCTGATACCCTTTATAATTTTTAGCAAATACTACAAGGGTTGTTCCTTCTACCTTTATTTCTAATCCGATGACAGGATTTATGTTTTCTTTTTCACATTTCTTGATAAACTCCATTGTTCCATACATATTGGTATCTGCAATGGAAATTGAGGGAAGATGATTTTTTTTGGCATAGGCAATTATGTCATCTATTTTTAATAGACTAGATAAGAGTGTATAATTACTAACATTCCATAATGGTATATACATAATATTCCCTCCTTTTAACTTTATTTTATCATAAAAAGAAAGAGACTGTATAGGTCTTTTCCTTTGTGAAAATTGTTATTTTATTTGACTTTATTTGGGTTTTATGTTAAAGTTATAAAGCAGTGAAGAAATACCGAAGGAGGGATAGTATGGCAGTTAATATTACTACAAGAAAAGATAATGTAAAAAATAAAAGATCTCACGCTTTAAATGCTACTAAAAAGAGACAAAATTTAAATTTACAAGTTTATAGACTTGAAGATGGAACAAAAGTTAGACTTTCTACAAAAGAAATTCGTACTTTAGCAAAGAATGAAAAAGCTGCATAAATTTGCAGCTTTTTTTGTGTCCTTTTTTATTTGCAAGTATAACCTTGACTTGTCATATTTGTTTGTACATCGTTTTTAGACATATCTAATTTATTAGTAATGCTAAAACGATAATTTTGTTGATGGGATTCCGGAATTTTTGTCATATCTACTGTTGTGAAATCTACTTCTGTTGTTGTGATAGAACCTCCATCGATTGTTTGTACAGAAACTTTATATCCTGTTGTTTGCATTAAGAATGCTTGTAGAGCTGTTAAATAACTTGCTAACTCTGGTGGATCTTGTGTTACTCCGGCAGACTTAATTAATTTATAATCTTTTTTTACATTTGTTAATTTATCTCCTTTAAAGGTGAATGTTGCATCTACAATTTCATCTGTTTGATTTGGATTATTTAATCTTTCCCAATGACAAACCATTTGGGTTTCTTCTAATTTTGCAGCATCTTCTTTTTGTTCTCTTCTTTCAATTTGTTCTCTTGATTTTTCTGCTTGGTTTCTTGCAGAAATGGATTGAACTGTTGGTACTGCATTTCCTACACTAATAAATAATAAACCAATTAATGCTAAAATAATAGATGGTTTTTTACTGGATAATTTTTCTATACGTGCAGTTTCTTTAAAATCTTTTAAATTTAAAACTTGTGTACGTTGTAATTCTTCATCTGATAATTGTTGATTTCTTTGTGTTCCTACCTCTTTCTGTGCCATGTACAATCACCTCTATCCTAATTACATTATAATCAATTCTTTGTTTGAATTCAAGAAAAAATAACTATTTCTAGTTATTTTTCATTCTGGCATCAAATTTTTTTCTTTCTTCTGTATTTAAGATTCTTTTTCTAAGACGAATATTATGTGGAGTTACCTCTACTAATTCATCTGAATTGATATAGTCTAGGGCATATTCTAGAGAGATTGGTCTTGGTCGTTTTAATACGACTGTATGATCACTTCCAGCTGCACGTGTGTTGGTTAATTGTTTTCCTTTTACAACGTTTACGGCTAAATCATTTTCTCGATTGCATTCTCCTACAATCATTCCTTCATAAACTTCTGTTCCTGGTTCGATAAACATAATCCCGCGGTCTTCTAAGTTACCAATAGAGTATGCAGTTGCATTTCCATTTTCCATAGAAACTAGGGTTCCTAATTTTCTTTCCCCTACTTCTATATTTTCGTATGGCATGTATTCTTTAAAGGAATGATTCATGATTCCATATCCTTTTGTCATGGTCATAAAGTCTGTTGAGAAACCAATTAATCCACGAGAAGGAATGGTATAAATTAATCTTACTTGGTTTTCATAGTTGGTCATATTTTCCATTTTTCCACCACGAATTCCTAGTTGTTCTATTACGGTTCCTACGGATTCTTCTGGTACTTCAATTTGTAATTCTTCGTATGGTTCCATTTTTACGCCATCAATTTCTTTGATGATTACCGTTGGTTTTGATACTTCTAATTCGAATCCTTCTCTACGCATGTTTTCAATTAAAATTCCTAAGTGTAGTTCTCCTCTACCACTTACTAAGAAAGATTCATTGGTTGCTTGTGCAACTCTTAGGGAAACATCTCTTTGGGTTTCTCTTTCTAGTCTTTCTTGAATTTTTCTAGCGGTAACAATTTTTCCATCTCTTCCTACTAATGGAGATGAGTTTGCACCAAAAGTCATTTGTAGAGTTGGTTCATCAATATGTAGAATTGGTAGTGGAATAATATTGTCGTTATTACAAATCGTTTCTCCAACAGAGATATCGGCAAGTCCTGATACAGCTACGATGTCTCCTGCTTCTGCTTCTTCAATTTCTACGCGGTTGTATCCTAAGAAACCAAATAATTTTTGAATTCTAAATTGTTTTGTAGATCCATCTAATCGGCAACAAGTAACTACTTCTCCTGTTTTAATTTTTCCATTTTGTACTCTTCCAATTCCAATTCTTCCTACAAATTCATTGTAGTCTAATAGTGCTGGTTGGAATTGAAGAGGAGCATTTGGGTCTCCTTTTGGTGCTGGAATTAATTCAATAATTTTATCAAGAATTTCTTGGAATCCTTCGGTTTGTGTTGATAAGTCATCTGATAAGGAACAAGTATTATTTAGAGCAGATGCATAAATTACTTGGAAATCTAATTGATCATCATCGGCTCCTAATTCAATAAATAAGTCTAGAATTTCATCTACTACTTGTTTACATCTTGCACTTGGTTTATCTACTTTATTAATGACAACGATTGGTTTTACTCCTGCTTCAAAAGCTTTTTTTAATACGAATCTGGTTTGTGGCATAGCTCCTTCATAAGCATCTACTACTAATAGAACACCATCTACCATGTTCATGATACGTTCTACTTCACCACCAAAGTCGGCATGTCCTGGAGTATCTAAGATATTAATTCTTACTCCTTTATAATCTAGGGCCGTTGTCTTTGCTAAAATCGTGATTCCTCTTTCATGCTCTAAGGCATTGGAATCCATTGATAAATTACTTAAATCTTCATTCTCACGAAACATTCCCGAATGCTTTAAAATTCCATCTACTAATGTTGTTTTTCCATGGTCTACATGGGCAATAATTGCTACATTTCTCTTTTCCATTTTTGTCCACCTCTTTACACGTCGCTACTCATTATAGCATAATTTTGCAAAAAAAACTAGAAAATTCTATTTTTTTATATGCTTATATAGAAAGTAGACAATTAGTATGAGTAGACCTAAGCCGATTGGTTTTTTGAGAATATCTAAGTAGGAACAGACAATTACCCAATGATCTCCTAAGAGATAGCCGAAATAGACAAAGGCTAATGTCCAAGGAATGGAACCAATGGTTGTATAAAGAACAAATTTTGGAAAAGAGAGACGCATGATTCCTATTGGAAGGGATATTAGGGTTCTAACGATTGGAAAATTTCTGCCAATGAGAGAGGCTTTTAGTCCATACTTTGCAAACCAAGAATCACTTTTTTCTAAGTCTTCTTCTTTCATCATAAAGTACTTTCCATACTTTCTTACAAAAACTTCTCCACCAAAATATCCCATATAGTAAATCACAATGGCACAAAAGAGGCTTCCAAGTAGTCCTGTTAAGAAGACTAACCAGAAGGAAAAGATTTTTTTACTTGCCAGAATGCCTCCTGTTGCTAAAATAAGTTCACTGGGTATGGCAATAATGACTGCTTCTAAAACCATTCCTAAAAAGATTCCTAAATAACCAAATTGCTCAATTAGATTTATGATAAATGATTCCATTTCATCACCTAAAAAACTATATGAAAAAAAAGAGAATTTTATCTCTTTTTACGAATTCATTATTTCTTCTATATAGTCTTTTAACGTTTCGTATTCTTGTTTCTTTAATCCTTCTAGAATTGGGTGATGTTTTTTGATGACTGCTCCAGGGTATGTTTTTAACATTTCATAGTCATTATCATTATCCCCTATTACTCGTAGTTTTGCTCGATCTAGGTTTTCTAGTTGGATTAAGGTTTCTAAGGCTATTTCTTTGTTTACTGTTTTGTGAATAATATTTACATGTGTTCTACTTGCATAGATATGAACATCGGCATTTTTCTTGACAACTTCTACGATATGATTCTTTACAGACTCTTTTTTACAATTGACAACTATTTTAACACAATCATTTACATTTTCTGTTTTGTTATAACCATCATCTAAATAATAATCTGCTTGTTCTTGATCTAGAATTTTTTTGATTTTTTCTATCTCTTCTTTTTCTAAATAGGTTGTTGATAAACAATAATCTACATTATTAAAAATCTTTGCCCCATCATCACAGATTAAGTAACTATACGCTATATTGTTTTCTTGTAAAAGAATCTTTAAATCGGAATAGTTTCTACCGGTTACTATACAGAAAATATTTCCATATGCGACAAATTTACGAATTGCTTCGACATTTTTTTTATTCTTCTCTTCGTCATCTAAAAAATAAATGGTATTGTCAAAGTCACTTGCTAAAATATTCATTTCTTCACCCACATTTTTATTTTGTTTTTACGTTATCAATTAATTCTTCATTTGATGTTTCTTCTTCTACTTGTTCTAGTAGTTCTTCTTCTTGTGCAAATTTTTTATTCTTATGTTTCATTTCTTCTTCATGGATTAGGACATTGTAGGCAACTTTTCCTACTAATGTTTTTGGTAGACTTTCTCGGAATTCATATTCATATGGCCATGAGAATCTTGCTAAATTCTTTTCTACTAATTTTTTAATAGAATCTAGGATTTCATCGGTTGATTCTACGCCTTCTTTTAGAACGATAAAGGCTTTTGCAACGGTTACTTTATATGGATGAGGGATTCCAATTACACATGACATACTAACTTCTGGATGAGAATCAATGACATTTTCTATATTATTTGGATAGACACAGTAACCAGATGTAATAATCATTCGTTTTAATCTTCCTTTAAAGTAGACGAATCCATCACTATCCATCATTCCTTCGTCTCCTGTGTGAAGCCATACTTTTCCATCTTTATGTTTTCTTAATGTTTGTTTTGTTTCTTTGTGATTATGAATATACCCTGCCATTACTGTAGGTCCCGTAATCACAATTTCTCCATCTGTTCCGTATGGTACTTCTTTTTCGGTACCGTCTTGTACAATCTTGTAATACGTATCTGGATAAGGAATTCCAATACTTCCTGGTCTATAATGATGAAGAGGAGTAAAGCAACTTGCAGCACAACATTCTGTTAGACCATATCCTTCTCGAATGGTTGTTGGAGAATGATGTTTTTCTAGCCAAGTATCGAACTTTTTCTTTAATTCTATGGATAGAGAATCTCCTCCTGAAATTACACAGGTTAAATAATCTAATTTCATGTGATTAAAGTTTTTATTTTGTGTCATTGCTTCAAATAGTGTTGGTACTCCGACAATGACATTTGGTTCATACTTCTTTACAATCTTATCAAAGGTTTTTGCTTTAAACTGAGGAATTAAAATACTCGTTCCTCCAAAATATTGTACACAGTGAATACATACCGATAAACCAAATCCGTGGAAAATTGGCATGATTGCTAAAACCTTATCTTTTTCTGAGAGACATGCTACATGTTCAAAGTTTTGCATTGCAGATGCATTTAAATTTAAGTTTGTTAGTTTGACTCCTTTTGGTGTTCCTGTAGTTCCACCGGAATAGAGAATAGCAGCTAAGTCTTTTCCTTTAAAATCATCTTCAATTTCTTTTGTATATTCTTTTCCTAATTTTAGGAATTCTTTCCAATGTAGTTTCTTAGAACTTGGAACGACTTTGTTATTGGTTCCTGTTTTTGGGCGTAGTGATTTTACAGATTTTGGTACATTGGTTGCGGTATAGATTGATTTTAAAATGGTAGGCATAGACTCTGCTACACTTACTAAAATGACTTTCTTTACTTTTGTTTCTTCTAATATTTTTTCTATTTTTTCAAAAGTAAAATCTACTGCAATTAGCCACTCTGATTTTGAAATCGTAAGATAATGTTTAATTTCATTTTCTGCAGATAATGGGTGAATCATAGAAGCAACTGCACCTATTTTATTTGCTGCATAAAAGGAAATAATTCCTTCTGGAGTATTTGGCATACAAATAGAAATGACATCTTTGTGCTTTACTCCAATTGCTTTTAAAGATCTTGCTACTTCATCAATTTGTTTTAAGAATTCATGATATGTTTTTTTGGTTCCGTAATAATTATAACTAATATTATTTAAGTGTTTACTTGCAGTATATTCAATTAATTTATATGCTGAAAAATTAGGATATTCCAAGTGAGGTTTTTCTTCTCCATAAAATTTGCGCCAAGGGGCTTTCATACTCTTTCCCATGCTTGTTCACCTCTCATACAAAACTAAGAATATCATACTATATCCCCTTTTAAATTGCAAATCTTGAACTCTTTTTTTCTTGCTCTAAATCGCTTTCTTTTATTGTATAAATTATGATCTCTTTTTTCGTGATTCGATAAAATTCACATTTTCTATTTTCTTGAATGATATGATAATTAATTTTTTCTTCTTCTTTCTTGCCTTCTAATAAACTCTCAAAATGATTCACTTTTCTTCTTTTCTTTTTTCCTGTAGGAGGATGATCTACTTTTACAATATCCTCTTTATATTTCTTTGTTATTTTTTCCACAGTTCTTGTGTATAAAGATTTTTCTTTGATGGTTGGTAAAATGAGATATAAAATTTCTGTTAGAAAATAAGCTGCACTGAATCCAGATAAGATTCCTAATATTAGAAGAAGAGGATACTTTAGAAAAATACTTGGTTTTTTAGGGACTCTTCCTTCTGCTTTTAATGGGATATTTTCTGTTTTATTGTCTTCTAATGCGATTCTTGTGTCTATTTTTTCATCGGGATAATCTTTTTTTCCAAGTCGTTTTTTTATATTTAGAGAAAAGATTACTGTAGTCTTTTGCTCTTTGTTTTTCTTTTCTTTTAGAAGTTCTTCTATTTCTTTCCAATTGATTTCTAGTGTTAATTTTTTAGAGTAAGATTTTGCTGAAGTTTTCGTATCTCTTACTTCTTTCCATGTCTTGAGGGTTCTTTTCTTTTTTCCTTCTTGTGTTTCTATTTTCCAAAAGTAGGTATACTCCATATCTACTTTTTCATTTACCATTAACTTGTAGTTTGCGGTTACTTTTAATTTTTCACTTTCTGGTAGAGGGGTATTTTCTGGTAGAGGTTCTTTTTCTTTTCCATATTTTTCTACGATTTCTTCTCCACTTTCTTGGTAGCGAATATTTTTGATTTCATTTCTTCCAAAGGAACGATAAAGTAAGAATACAGAAACAATTGAAAAAAGAGCAAGACAAAGAATACTTCCAATCAATCGAAAGGTATATCCAAAATAGATTTTCTCTTTCTTTTTGGGAGAAAAGTCTTCAATATAAAATTTTTCAGTACTCTTTTTTTTCATTTTTCATCCTTCTTTTTATTGATGATTCATCCATAGTACAGGTAGTCCTAAATATTTTATTTTCCAAGAAATTGTTCCTGTAATTTGTTCTCTTGTAATGTTTGTTTTTTCATCCCTTTCGGTTGCTAGAAAATAGGTTTCTTCTTCTTTTGAAAGAATTCTTCCAATTTTTAGATGATTCTCATCTTGATAGGCAATTACTTTTCCTACTTCATAGGTTTCTTTTTCTTTTTGATCAATGATTACTAAGTCTCCCCTATCAATTGCTGGTTGCATATTCGTTGTTCCTATTACTATTATGTGATAACGAAATAATCCTGAGAAGACATAGACTGCTAGTATAGTTAAAAGAGCTGGAAACATTAAAATGAATAAATTTATCTTATTATCTTCTATGGTAGAGGATTGTTCTCTTCTCTCATCAAAGGAACGCATTCTAACCCATAGTAGTATTGGTAATATGGTATAGATTGTTGTATTTAAAAATATACTGGCATTGGGTATTGCAGGAAGAATGATTGGATATAGGCATATTACTTCTTCATAAAAAATTACAGGAAGAAAACCTTCTTTTTTCGTAAGGTGTGTTGCGACTATATTATTTGTTAGTACTTCTGGAAGAAGAAGAGCTAGGAGAAATATTTTTTCATAAGCTTCTTTATTTTGAAAGGCTCCTAAATAATTGGAACAATCTAATAATAGAAAAGTAAGGATTGTTAACCATGGATATTTATTTTCTGCTTGACTCAATAAATTATTTCTTAAAACTTCTTTTTCTATTATATAGATTCCTAGAGGGATAAGGGTTTTTCCTATTGTTTCTATTGTCCAAAGATTTCCACTTCTCGTAAATCCGATTGCTAGTCCAAATAAATAATATAGAATGAGAAAAGTAAGTAAAAAGATGGTTACTTCTAAAAAAGTTTCTTTGACAGAGAATTTTGTTTTTGCTTCTTTTTTGTATAGAAGAGGATATAGAATCAATAGGAACAGTAACATACCATAACTTTTTAAGAAGTCGTTTGTTATGATACTGATGGTTGCGATTACAAGGATGATTCCTTCGATGATTTCTATTTTATTTATCCTTTTTTTCATTTTTATCCTCTTTTCACTCTATCCACTTACTATTTTAACACAATTTAGAAAAACAGTTTATTTTTGATGTGTATTTCTTTCTTCTTGATAAGTTTCCATTGCTTGTTCAACAAGACTTGCTAAAGCTTCTACTTCTGGATAGTCTTTCTCATCTAAGGATGCTAAAACAAATTTATCTCTTACACTATATCGATAGACGTCTCCATCTTCTCTATATTTTCTTGATAAATTATCCATAAATAGTTTCATATCTAGAGGAAATTTATGGGCTTTCGCAAATAAGTAAGCAAAGGATAAAATTGTCCTAGTATTTCCATCACGAAAAGGATGTACTTTCCATAAAAGAGCCATTTTTCTTGCGAAAAGCATCGGAATTTCTTCTTTTGGAAGGTCTTCCCAGGATATGGCATTGATTTCTTTTAGTCGTTCTTTTAAGTCTTTTGGAACATCTTTTGGTGTTGAATATGGAATGCTATAACCAGGTAGAACTAATTCTGACTTTACAAGGGGAACCGTACGATATTTTCCTGCCCAGTCGTATATATCTTCAAAAATATGTTTATGAATTTTTTGAATTAATTCTTCATCAAAAGTATCACAAGATATGGCATCTATATTGATTAATTTTACAAATCCAATATCCGCTTCTGCACGACGAAGTTTTTGGTAATCATCAATCTGTAATCTATTTTTTAAGACACCGGAAGCATTTACATAGGGATCTCTCATTCAATTTTTCCCTCTTTCTCATATTTTGCTACGACCATCTTTTGAATCTCTGATAGTTCTTTTTTTCCATCGATATAATCATTTACTAATTCTAATACCTCTTGTGAGGGTGCTTCTGCTCCTGATAGAGAAATTGCCATCGCTCGCTCTACTGCTTCAAGTCGTTCTTCCATTGTTTTTTTCTCTTCCTGATTCTTCATCTTATTTCCTTCTTTCACCTTTTCTTTATTATATAGAGTCTTGCTTTTAAAAGTCAATGGAAGGGAGTTCTTCATTCTTTTCCTTTCTTTTTCAAGATGTCATGTTATAATGAAAATAGAGAGGTGATTGATATGTGGCTATACATCCTTATAGCAGTAGTCGTTGTTCTTATTTTACTTATATTATTTACCTATAATAGTTTTGTAAGATTAAACAATCAAGTCAAAGAGGCATTCGCCACAATGGATGTTTATTTGAAGAAAAGATGGGATTTAATTCCTAATATTGTGGAGTGTGTAAAAGGGTATGTTAAACATGAAAAGGATACGCTTGAAGAAGTTGTAAAGATTCGAAATGAAGCATATGATGGAATGTCATCAGAAGAGAAACTTCATACGAATCAAGCATTAACTAAGGGAATTACTAAACTTATGGCGCTTGCGGAAAATTATCCCGATTTAAAAGCGAATGAAAATTTCAAAGATTTAAGTGCACAACTTGCAAAGGTGGAAGAAGATATTGCGAATGCTAGAAAATATTATAATGCTGTTGTTCGTAAATATAATGATAAAGTACAAATGTTTCCAAGTAATTTGATTGCTAAAATGTTTGGTTATCACGTTGCTGATATGTTTGAAGCAAGTGATCATGAAAGAGAAAATGTTAAAGTAGAATTTTAGGAGGATTTATGAAAAGAATTATTAAGGGTATTTCTTGTCTTCTCATTCTTTTAACCTTTCTCTTTTCTTTTTTGCCTTTCTCAGTATTTGCAGCAGGAGAAGAAAGCGGACTCTTGGATATTCATCAAAAAGATGCTTCTTTTCAAACGGGAGAGTTAACTTTTTCTCATCTTAATTTTCATGACAATACGAATAATTCTAGTAACTCTTTTGGGTTTGTTGGAATTGTTTCTAATTTCTCTTCTGTACCAATTTCTTATGTTGCAATCCTATCGTTTTATGATGCTGAAGGCAATTATATTGTTTCTAATAAAACCTACGGAGAAGCTCCTGTTGGAGAAAGTACTTATTTTCAATTAATGGACACTAGTATTCTGAATGGTAGAGATGTCAGTGTACTTTCTAAATATAAGCTTTTTGTAGAAACTTATTATGATGAAGAGGAAGAGGAAACAATCGATGAGATTACGGATTCCTATAGCCCATCTTATCAAGATTATGAAATTAGTAAGTATCATGTAGATATTAAGGTTAATGAAGACAATTCTTTTGATATTAAAGAGTCTATTCAAGCAAATTTTTATGTTCATAAACATGGTATTATTCGAAATATTCCTTTGAGAAATACTATTCAAAGAGAAGATGGAACTACTTCTTGGAACTTTGCGCGTATTTCTAATTTAAAAGTTAGTGATCCTTGTACTACTTCTCGAGAAAGTGGAGAATATCAAATTAAAATTGGGGATGCTAAGGAAACAATTCAAGGAGAAAAAGATTATACGATTTCATATACTTATCGTCTTAGTTCCGATAAGATCAAAGATTATGATGAACTATATTTTAATATTATTGGGGATCAATGGGATACTTCAATTCGTAATATTACGTTTCGAATTCAAATGCCTAAAGAGTTTGATTCCAGTAAGTTAGGTTTTTCTTCTGGTACGTATGGTTCTTTTGATAATCATTTGATTTTGTATCAAGTGGATGAAGAGAATCATGTTATTACAGGAAGTTATGAAGGAGTATTACCAAGTTATTCTGCAATTACTGTTCGTTGTGAATTAGAGGAAGGTTATTTCAAACAAGAAAGAATTTCACTTTCTTTAATTCTTATGTATCTTATTCCTCTTCTTTTCCTTATTATTTCTCTTATCTTATGGTTTGCTTTTGGAAAAGATGATCCTGTTGTTGAGACCGTTGAATTTTATCCACCTGATAATCTAAATAGTTTAGATGTTGCTTTCTTCTATAAAGGAAAAGCAGATGATAAAGATGTTATTTCTCTTCTGATTTATTTAGCAAATAAGGGATATATTGAGATTACAGAAAAAGAAAGAGATGGTATCTTTCATCAGAATTTTCACTTTAAAATTACGAAATTAAAAGACTATGATGGAAAAAATTCTATTGAAGAGAGATTCTTGAAGGGATTATTTTCTGGTAAGAAAGATCATATCAATAAAAAAGGAGAAGTAAAGCTTGCTAGTGTTACGGATAAGGGATTAGAAAATAAGTTTTATCGTACTATTAACAATATTTTATATAGTACCAATAAGAAAAAGAATAAGAATTTAATCTTTATGGAAAAACATAAATGGGTAACTTTCTTTTCCGTTCTTTGTATTCTTCTTTCTACTTTTACAATCATTGCCATTCCTACCCTAAAATATGGATATTTGGATGAAGCGATAGGAGATTTTTTGATTTTATGTTTGTTTTCTCCTTTCATCTTGTATTCTATCTTTTCACGTTCTATGCCTGTTTTACTTAAACTTCCTATCTTACTGATTCTTTTGCCATTTTTAGTGATTGTTTTAAGTGTTTCTCTTTTTGGAAAAGTTCTCTCTTCTGATCCTTATTATTTGGTAGGAGCAATCCTTGGATTAAGTTGTGTTATTGGAATGATTCTATGCTTTGTTTTTCTACCAAAGAGGACTCAATATGGAACACAAATTTTAGGTAGAATTCGAGGATTTAAAAACTTCCTAGAGACTGCCGAAAAAGAAAAATTAGAGGCATTGGTAGAAGAAAATCCAACATACTTCTATGATATATTACCTTATGCTTATGTATTAGGGGTATCTGATAAATGGATGAAGAAATTTGAATCCATTTCTGTTATGGAACCATCTTGGTGTCACTTCGACCGTGATTTTAATTATGACAATTTTCACTCCTTTATGAATTCCACTATGAAAAGTGCAGAATCTTCTATGAACTCTGCTCCTGCTTCTGGTAGTTCTTCTGGTTCTAGTGGATTCAGTGGTGGCTCTTCTGGAGGAGGATTTTCTGGAGGCGGCTCTGGAGGTGGAGGAGGAAGTTCTTGGTAGAACTTCTTTTCTTCCAAAGAAAAAGGTATTTTGCAATACCTTTTTTTAAAACTCTTTTTTGGAAAATGTTTTTAAGGAGATTCTATAAGAAATATATACCATTAAAATTCCAAGTAAAATAAGAATTTCTATTATATAGCCTTCTAGAAAACTTAGTGTTTTTCCAACAACTGATAAATCGATAAAACTTAAGAGTAATCCCCCTACTCCAATTAAACCAAATACCATGATAAAGATAGCAATTCTTGCTTTTTCTACTCCTAATTTATAAATAATTGGATACATTAATACAAGCATTAAGATGGTGCCAAAAACAGTACCAAGCATTGTAAAACCAATTTTTTCTATTGGGATAGATTTCGTTGTTAAATAAGAGATAGCACAAGATAAGATAAAAGTTATTATTGTTGCGATTAGAATCATAATAATTGTTGTGATATATTTTGCTCTTACACTATTTTTTCTACCATTTGGTAATGATAGAGAATAGGCATTCCAATTGTTAAAACTATCGTAACTAAATGTTTGAATCATAACCATAACTACCATAAATGGTAAGATGAAGGAAATATCCATATCTCCAAAGATTCCCATTGCTACATACAAAAGTGTTAAAAGAACTAATATTTTGATATTGCTTTTCATTACTGCAATATCCTTTTTAATGAAACCTATCATTATTCTTCCCCCTTTATCATAATGACCATAAAGTCATCTAAAGTAACTTTGTCTACTACATCTACTTTGTATTTTGCTTTAAATTTCTTTTTGTCTTCTACTAAGACTTCGTATTCATATTTTGTTTTTCTGTATTTTATAAAATCTTTTTTCTCTATTTTTTGAAATTGTTCTTCTGTACATTTTACAACTCCATATTTTTCTAATAATTCATTTGTTGTTTCTGATAAGATAATTTCTCCATGGTTGATGAAAGTAATATAGTCAGCAATATGTTCTAGGTCTTTCGTGATATGACTAGATAGTAGGATAGAACATTCATCATTTTCTATAAAACTTTGGAAGATTTCAATTACTTCTGCACGAGCTACAGGATCCAGCCCACTGGTTGGTTCATCTAAGATTAAAAGTTTTGGATGGTGTGAGAGTGCTGTTGCAATCTCTAGTTTTTTTCGCATTCCTTTGGAGAATGTTTTTAGTTGTTTGTTTGGTAAAAGGTCAAACTCTTTTAGATAATCATTATACATTTTAGAGTCCCAATTTTGAAAGACTCCTTTCATAATATCATTTATATCATTTGGAGTAATGATTTCTGGGAAGAACATATCATCTAAGACTACTCCAATATCTTCTTTGACTTTTGCTTCTTCTTTTCGATTATCCAATCCAAATATTTTAATTTCTCCTTCGTAAGAAGTAATGATATTTAAGATTGCTTTAATGGTTGTTGTTTTTCCGGCACCATTTTCTCCAATAAAGCCCATAATCATTCCTTTTGGAAGTTTCATTGAGACATTTTTTAATTCAAAATTTTCATACTTTTTTCCTACATTTTTTAATTCTAAACTGTATTCCATTTGTTATTTTTCCTCCTCGTATAAAATTTTTATCATTTCTTCTAATGTCTTTTTTGGTTCATCTATTTCTTTTGCAATCCATATTGCTTTTTCTAATAATTCTTCTATCTTATTTAATTGTTCTTCTCTTGCAATTTTTCTATTGATTTCTGCAACATAAAATCCTTTGGAAGGGACTGGTTTTATATATCCTTCTTTTACTAATTCTTCATAGGCATTTTTGGTTGTAATAACGCTACATCGTAAGTCTTTCGCAAGAGTCCTGATAGATGGTAGCAATTCATTTGCTTTTAATTCATTTGAGACAATTTTATTTTTCAGTTGCTCTTTAATTTGTTCGTAGATTGGTACTCCACTTGAGTTACTAATAATAATTTCCATATTCTTTCACCTGTATATACTGATTATATACAGGATATACACAGATGTCAATTGTTTTATCAAAAAAAGAAATACCATTGGTACTTCTTATTCAAACTCTAGAATCATTGGTAGATGATCGGATACGTCTTTTTCTAGGACTTGGAAATTTTTTACTGTTACTTTATCATTTACAAAGATGTAGTCACAAACAACATTTCCTTTATCTAGTCCATCATCAAATGTAGGACGTGTTGTTTGGATGTGATACTCTTCTATTAAGTTATGCATTTTTTTATTTAACATTTGAATGCTTTCTGATTCTGGAAGGAGATTGAAATCTCCCACTACGATGCAGGGAATATCTTCTCTTATTCTGGATAAAATAAAGTCTGATTGTTCTTTTGTTCTCTCATCCCCTACTTTATCTTTATTCCAGATTCCATGAACATTAATGATTTGTATTTCTTTTCCGTTCTTGTCGATAATCGCATTTTGAATAGAACGACACCAGTCTTTTTCTCTAAATTCTGTTGCGTCATATTCATAACGATATTCATTATAGTAAAATTCGTTTTTATGTTCTTTCACTGGATATTTGGATAATAAGAAGTTTCCTTGTTCTGCTTTTCCACCAAAATCTCTCGTTATTTTTCCATTTTTGTTAACACCTTTCGCAACAAATAAGGGAGCAAATTCATGATAGGGATAACTGTCTATTTTTTCTAATTCGTTTTTTGATTGATATTTTGGAAAACAACTATCTTCTTTTTTATTCATAGCTTCTTGAAAAGTACAAATATCGGCATTCTCTTCTTTTACAAGATTGATGACTTCTTCATTATTATCTAATTTGATTGAGATATTTAAGTTTAGGAGTTTCATTTTCTCACCTCTTTTTTATTATAGCAAACTTTTCTTATGAATCGTGAATGGAAATCTAGAATTAACTATAGTATAATAATCCTAATGAACGATTTCAGATAGGAGGTCTTCTTATGAGTGATTCTGAATATATCGATATTGCGATTGAGATTAGTAAGCGTGCAAAATATCCTTATGGAGCCATTATTGTAAAAGATGGGAAAATTATTGGAAGAAGTGATGATGCAACTCTAACGGAAAATGGTATGTATTCTCATGCGGAGTTGGAAGCAATTGAGAGTGCTTCTTCTCATAAAAATTTATATGGAGACTTAAAAGGTGCTACTCTATATGTTTCTTGCGAGCCTTGTATGATGTGTATGGGTGCTATTCTTTATGAAGAAATTTCAAAAGTTGTTTATGCAGCTACTTTACAAGATAGCAATGATTTGTATTGTCCAGAGATGATTACCAATATCGAGGAACTTGCGAAGTACGCTAAAAATAAAATCGAAATTGTAAAAGAGTTTCATAGAGATAAAGCAGTTGAAGTTATTAAGATGAGAGGAGAAAATCATGAATAAAAATCAAGAAGTGGATGAGATGATGCAGAAAGCCTCTTCAGAAGAAAAGAGAGAATCTGTCAAAGTAGATTATGATAAAATCGCAGAGGATTATGCTTTGGAATTTGGTAGAAAATATGAAGACTTTGAAGTTATTGAAGAGTTTATGTCTTATTTGAAGTCTGGTGCTAAAATACTAGATTTAGGTGGTGGAACTGGTAAGTATACGGATTTGTTTCTTCAAAAAGGGTATGATGCTGTTTGTTATGACTTTTCCAAGGAAATGATGAAAAAAGCAAAAGAATTATATCCTAATGTTCCATATCTATTAGATGATATTGTACATGTTAAAAAACATTTTTCTAATGAAACTTTTGATGGAATTCTTGCTTTTTACTCTTTATTTCATATTCCTAAAGAAGAAATTGATCAGGTATTTTCTAATATCTATGATTTATTAAAAGAAAATGGTATCTTCTGTTTTGTTGTACAACTTGGAGAAGGAGAAGATTTTATTGATGAACCTTATTTAAAAGAAGATGGAAAAAATATATTATATTTTCATTACTTTACCAAAGAGCAAATTGATTATTTTATTCAGCAACATCATTTTCAAAAATTATATGAAAGCATGAAAGAAGAAGTTGGAGAAAATGAACTTGGTGATCTAGGAAATAGCAAAGTATTTGTTATTGTGAAAAAATAGGAGGAGAAAAATGAATCGTTATTTTATTATTCATGGAAGTTTTGGAAATCCATTTGGGAATTGGTTTCCTTATTTAAGAGGAGAAATTGAAAAAAGAAATTTAGAAGTTTATACTCCTGATTTTCCTACAGGAGTTGGATTTCAAAATTATGAGAATTGGTCAAAATTGTTGGAGTGTTATTTGGATGCAGGGTTAATTGATCAAAATACTATTATCTTTGCTCACTCTATTGCACCTGTTTTTGTTTGTAAGTTCTTGGTTGAACATCAAGTTACTGTAAAAAGATTAGTATTCGTATGTGGATTTAATCAATATCTTGGAATTAATGAAGAATATGATATGGTCAATAAAAGTATGTATTTTGATTCTTTAAAAGAGATTCAAAAATATTGTCAGGATATTGTTTGTTTTTATTCTGATAATGATCCTTATGTTACGTATCTGAAAGAAAAAGAATTTGCAGATACTATTACTGATCAACAAATTCTTATCAAAGATGGTGGACATCTTAATTCTGAAGCAGGATATACAGAATTTTCTGAATTATTAAAGTATATTTAAGAACCATTTGGTTCTTTTTTTTCTTCTTTCAACCGAATCTTTCTCTTTTTTCAATATAATATATATAGAGGAGGTCTTATTATTATAGCAGGATATCAAAATGAATTTGCTTTTATTGAGCAGGTCAATCAAAAACATTTTTATGAATTAAATCCCTTACTTCAGGAATTATTAGAGGCACTTTTCCCTAATATTTCGTCTAACGATATCATACGTGCTTATAAGTATGGGCGTTATGCAAAAGCAGATATTGTTTTTGTGGTTAAAGGAATTAAGAAAGGAATTAGTATTAAAAGTGGCTCTCGTAATTCTGTACATTTAGAACCAATTCCTTCTTTTATTCATTTTTTAAAGAAAAATGGGTTTAAGAAGGAAGATTTTCTTTTAAGGTATCTTTATTCCGATGGAACCAATAACAATACTGGAGTTAATCGACAATCTATTCAGGAATATAAAACTGAGCATTCAGAAGAGATTTTTTCTATTAATCAAGAATTTCTGCCTTTTAAAAAGAAGATAATCGAACGTTTTCTTCTTCAGGTTGATATTTTTTATCGTGTCTCTGTTGATGCTTTTATTGATGGTACTCCAAATGATTTCTTATGGGCTACAAGAGATGAGGTTGTTCAGCATCTTGTTCATACTGATTGTGATTCTCTATCTGTTCATGTTGGAAAGCTTTATATTCAAGAATGGAATAAAAATCTGAATCGGAATCCTAAGTATGAATTCTGTAGAAACTATATTCAGGTCAAATGGTATAGTATCTTTGATGATATCATTCAAATTATGTGCAAGAGATAATTTCTGGTTCTTTCCAAATTATAGGGAAGACCTTTTTTCTTTATAAGAGAAGCCTTCCAGGTGACTCCGTGGGTACAAAAAAAAGAACCAAAATGGTTCTTTGTTTTCAAATGGAGCGGATGATGGGAATCGAACCCACGTAGTCAGCTTGGAAGGCTGAGGTTCTACCATTAAACTACATCCGCA
>CANRPY010000003.1 GCA_947632595.1 uncultured Bacilli bacterium
TGTTGGTCTTTTTCTTGGCTTATCAATTAATAATTTTTCATCTTTAAAAAACATTGTTCCTACTACATTCATTTTTTTCACTTCTTCTTCCATTTCTTTATAAAGTTTATCTAGTTCTTCTTTCATATTCAATATACCCTTTATCTTTCAATAATTTCATAGCTTTATCCTAGAATTTTTTTAAAATATTCATTTAGTAACTTCCAATCTTTTTCTTGTTCTTTGTCAAACTCATGAACTATCTCATCTAATTTCTTAAATTCACTTTCTATATAAGTATCAAGTTCTTTATTTCTGGGAATAAGTTTTTTCTCCGAACTATTAATCTTTATGTCGAGTAATTCATCTACTATTTGATTATATTTACTTGGAATACCTGTATTTCTTAAAATATCAAATTCAATTGGTGGAATAGTATTATTTTCTAATACATACTTTGCTGCCAATAAAGATCTTAAAACATAAAAATATTTTTTTTATCTTTATCTCATCATTATTTTTTATATAGTTAATATAGTGATTTAATGCTAAGCGGTAATAATGATTAACCATCTTAGTTTTTGAAAAGTACCTTTCACCTATACTTCTCTATTTCCTTCTTTTTGAACCTGTCAGAAATTCTGACATGTTGAAATTTTATCTAATTCATCCTCTAAATATATATTGTTTATATGTTCAACAATATTTGTTCTAGAGGTTTTAAAAAGTAATGCCATTTGTTGATGAGATAACCAAACAGTTTCATTTTCCAATTTTACATCAATTTTAGTCTTTCCATCATCAGATTGATAAATTACTATATTGTTAGCACAATCCTTATTCTCCAATTATACATCTCTTCAATTTAAAATACACTAATCTCTTATAATATTGTTGCATTCTTTATTTATTATAGTTCTTGTATTTTTATTACTTCCGCAAAACTTTATTTTTCCTTATCGTTGTTCTTCTATATGGTTTATTTCATTTACTAATCTATCAAAATCAGATATATAGTTTCTATCTTGTATAACTTTATACTTTTCATATTCATTTTCTGCTTTTTCTATGGCTTGATTATGAGAAATTTTTCCCTTTCCTTCTAATATATTATAATGAAATACTTTTAAAGCATTATCAACTTCCTTTTTCCAATCTTCCATATACATTATAATATTTCTTTCAGCATTATTTTCAGCTATATCTAAAAATAAGTTTACCAAATTATTTAAATTTTTGATTTCTTTTTCATCTAAGTAATTTTTTGCAATAGCAATATCTGATTTCAATATTTTGCCATTAGGTGACTTTTCCCAATTAGTAAGACCCATATTTTCTTTTGTAGAATCAACTCTACTATAAACTATTTCAGCAGCTGTCTTTCCAGTTATTGCATAATGAAATTTATTTTGGATTGTTTTATAAAATTCCACTGCTATTTCACTATTTTTATCATAATCTATTGAACACTCAGAAAAAATATCTGTAATTTTTTGATAAAACATTCTTTCACTTGTACGAATTAATTTAATTCTTTCAAGTAATCTTTTAAAATATTCTTGATCATTTTTATTAGCTTTCATGAATCTTTCATCATTTAAAGCAAATCCCTGAATCATATAATCTTTAATGATTTTATTTGCCCAAGTTCTAAATTTAATTGCCTTTTTAGAATTAACTCTAAAGCCAATAGAAATAATCATATCTAAATTATAATATTTTGTATTGTATGTTTGTTTTCCAGCATTACCCATATGTTCCATTTTGGAACATGTGCTATTTTCTTCAAGTTCACCATCATTATATATGTTATTAATATGTTTCGTTATTGCAGGTCTTTTAACATTAAAAAGTGTTGCTAAAGCTTCTGTACTTAACCAAACATCTTCATTTTCAAGTAATACTTCTACTTTAGTATTTCCTTCTTCATCATTATAAATTAAAATGCTCTTTTCATTTCCAATTAATTTATCTTTCACATTACGCCTCCTATAAAACAGTCTTTTTTACTATATTATACTATCACCAATCATTGTAAACAAGTAACTCAAATAAATCCAATATGTAAAAAAATCCAAAATCATTTTTGATTTTTCTTCTTTTCTAAAATGAACAGAAAAAACAGATCAAATTGAATACTATCTTTATAAATTAATATAAAATTGCATTTTTGGTAAATTGACCGTTTCGTATAGATTATTATATAATTAATTTGATTTTATAAGATTTCGAAAAGGAGATAATATGGTAAAACACAGAAGTTCAAATTTTGAATTATTAAGAATAGTCGCTATGCTATTTATTATCAGTTTTCATTATGTATATAAAAGCGGTTATATTTTTGATAGTTTAACTATTCATTCCGTTATCATAAAAAGTTTTTATTTTTTAGGCGAACTCGGAGTAAACTTATTTATTTTAATAACAGGTTATTTTCAGGTAAAGGGTAAGTTTTCTATTGAGAAATTAATTAAGTTAATTTTAGAAGTAAGTTTCTATTATATATTTACTTTTTTTATTCATAATTATATATATATATATAGATGGGGCTTCTTTTACATATAGTATTAAAAAAATCTTTTTGTTATTTTTTTCCTTTATTTTTAATAGTTATTGGTTTATTACAGCATATATCCTTTTATATATTTTAAGTCCATTTTTCAATAAGTTTGTAAGTAAAATATCACAAAATGATTTTAAAAAATTATTAGTAGTTCTCTTATCTTTGTATTGTGCTATTCCAACTGTTCTTGGTCTTTTAAACAATAGCACTGAAACATTATTTTATTATAGTAGATTTATATGGCTTATCATTATGTATTTGTTAGGTGCCTATATAAGGTTATATTCTTTAAAATTTTTTTCTAAAAAGAAAAATACTATCTTAATAGCAGCATGCTCATTTACTGTTATGGTTATAGGGATTATTATCATATATGTTTTTAGGGATTTCTTTGCCAAAATTGGTACAACCGAGGTCGCTTATTTTTGGACACCTAATTCTATTCCCATGTTATTATTAAGTGTTGCTATTTTCGAATTGTTTAAAGATATTAAACTAAAATACAATAAAATCATTAATACTTTGGCTTCCACTACATTAGGTATATATTTACTACATGATAGTGTTTTGAATAAATATATTTGGAAGAATATATTTAGAACTTTAAAATGCTTAAATAGTAAGTATTATCTATTATACATTTTAGCATCCTCTATCATTATCTTCTTGGTAGGAGCAATAATCGATCTCATAAGACAATTGTTTGAAAGAATAACTATTGGAAAGTTTTTTGAATCTAATTTATATCAAAAAATTAAGTTCAAATGTCAAAAAATGATTCATCATATTCTTAACTGTATTTGATTTCATAATTCTAAATTACGCTTTTAAACTTTATTCATCCATACTAATGCTCTGTTTTTATATATACACCATTTACCTTTTTGTATATTCTTTTAGCATTCTTTTTAATTTTATGTTCTATTTCTTCTCCTAAATCTAATCCTAATATTTCTGCTATTCCCATTAAGTATATTGCTACATCTGCAAGTTCTTCTCCTAAATCTTCTTTCTTCTTTAGCCATGCCATATATGCTTCACCCAATTCCCCATAGGCTAAACAAAATTCCATATTTACATCTGTTACATTAAATCCATGATTTACTTTATTTAGATATACATCTTTTTGTAATTGTTTAAAATTCATAATATTTTTCCTCCTTCGTTTTTATTATAAAAAAAAATCGCTATATATTATAGCGATAATTAGTCATAAGTGTTATTCCCTCGCGGAATATCATTTTATTTTTATATTTAATTGTTCTTCCATAAATCTTAATGGAACTTTTGTCAAAAACTTTTTATTATATATGAGGGCAACTTCTTCCTGATGTAATTTTGTTTTCATATCAATACATTTATATGTATCGTCTCCTTTTATTATATCCTCAATTATATAGCCAATACCCAAATCATGTTTAACAGCAGTCATGATTCCTTCACTGGTCTGAATATTCATTACCCTTTTAACTTTTACGTTATTTTTGATTAATATTTCATCTAAAAATTTTCTATTATTAGAGCCAGGTACTGGCAATACTAAAGGAACATTTTCTAAATCTTTTATGTCTTTTATATGTTTATAATTTTCATATTTATCTTTTCTACAGAAAAATTTATACTCTATTGGATATAATTTAATCAATTCTAAATCTTTATCAAGGCTTTCAAATAATGGCGAAGAATATATAATAAAGTCTATTTTATGAGTATTTAATAAATTTAATAAATATTCTCTTGATCCATTCATTAATGTTATTTCTATATTTGGATATTGTTTATTAAATTTTTCTATTTTATCAAAAAAGAAAAAAGATGAAATATAGGATGGTAATCCAATATTTAATTTCCCTCTATTTAAACTATCTGTTTCCAACAATAATCTTTCTGCTGTCAGTATACTACCATATGATTGCTCTACATAATAAAGTAATTCCTTACCATTTTCAGTAAGTTCTACTCCATGAGAGTTTCTATAAAATAATTGTGAACCTAATTGTTCTTCTAATTTTTTTATAGACTTTGATATAGATGATTGAGTAGTATAAGTAAATTCTGCTGCTTTCGAAAAGCTTCCATATTGTGCAACATCATAAAATACTTTATATAAATTCAGATTCATATTATTAAACATATAACCACCTAGTTAAATTGTATCATATTTTATAAATATAACAGGTACTAAGATTGCTACCATTCCTATAGTTCATAGTTTGTTGTTCTGCTATATATTCTTCATTTTTTGTTCTAAAACCACTTTTTGTTATTTGCTTTCTTTTCCCATTTACCTTTCCTGCTTCGAATCTGTATTCATACAGATTATTTCTTTTACGTATGTTTATCATATCTTATTACTCCTCCTTTTAAAAACATTTTACATCAAAAAAAGTATTAATAATTACTGTCAATACCTTTAAATATTACTAACTTTTAATATTTATACTTATCTATTTCTATATTTATTATATAAATTATATACAAATTCATAATAATCTTCTTTATGTGAATTATATGTGCTTATAATTTTGTTTGCTATATTATATGCTTTTTCATAATCTTCTTTTGTAATCAAACCATGTTCATATGCTTCTTTTAATTCATCTTCATCCATTATTACTGGTTCATGTCCATTAGGTATACAAACATCTAATTTCATATCAACAAAATATGGATTTTCTGAATTACTAAAATCATTGGTTCTAGTTATATCAAAATAACTTTCTATTAAATTATCTTGATCATCAAACATAACAGTTAGCCACCAATTTTCTCCTTTAGGAGCAAATATTAAATTCTTATAGTTATTATCAGCTATAGTAACTTTACCAATTGGTGAATCTACTGATAAGGGAGATTCAACTTTTTGCATCTCTAAAAAACATACTTTACCTTCAAATAACTCATTTTTTTCATCTTCGACTATGACTTTTTTTTGAGGAATTCTTTTCCAATCATCTCTTCTTAAGTCCCTAAATCCAAAAGTAATATGATTATCTCTCAATTTTATTTTAGTTAAATATTCTTCTGCAGTTTCACCAACTATAAAAGCTCCACAACCTAACTGTGCTCTTAACGAAGCCGGATTATCTTTGTGAACGGATAAATATATCTCATCCTCCTTTATTATGTCTTTACATTTTTCAATTGCTAAAACTAAGCCTTTTTTAGCATAGCCTTTTCTTCTATATTCAGGTAATATCCCATATCCTATATGTCCTGCACCTTTTCTTAAAAAATCATTTAAATAATGTCTTATTTTGAATAATCCGACTATCTTATCATCATCCCACAAAAAGAAGTACGTATCTGGAACATATCCATTAGTTAAATCTAATCCTTCAGAATTTTTTAATAATTTAGGAATTATTTCATTTACAAATTCTTCTTTTGTAACATCATGATATTTATTTTCAAATCCATTTTCCTGCGCTGGCATGGACTTTATTGCTTTATATTCTTCCTCGGCATCTTCAAAATTTATCTTTTTCAAATAAAGCATACTATCAACTCCATAAATATATACTATTTGAAAAAAGGATGTCCACATTTAACTTTATTCGTTAACATTTCCTTTAATTTCAAATGATTTTTTAGTTTTTTTAATTTTTTCTGCAAGTAAATGTAATGGTTTGATATATCACCTATATCTTTTAATCAAGTTTTTTCAAACATTTAGGAACTTCCTTTTCATTATCAGCATATGTAACGCTAAATTTTATACCCCTCAAATTATTATTAATTGCTTCTTTTTCAAAATCTATAACATCTTCTGGCAGTTTATCAATATCACACCATACTAATTCTGAACACTTTTCCGGCTCCATAATATTAATATTTCCAAGATAATTACTAATTTCAAAGTAAACATCATAATAAGGAGGTAATGACTTGTTTTTTCTATTAACAACAAAAGTATCAACTATATCTTCCACTTTTATTGTTATTCCTAATTCTTCTTTTGCCTCTCTTACTGCAGCTTCATATGCATTTTCATTAACATCTATATGTCCAGCTGGTAAAGCAAGAAAACCTGGCCAAAGTTTAGTTCCTTGTCTTCTTTGCAATAAAATTTGTTGTTTTTTATTTCTTATTATTAGATATATTGATGACAAAAATTTTTCTCTTTCCATAAAATCATCTCCCAAATAAATAGGTAGTATGCACAGTTTTAATACAAACTACCTATTATTCTTTATTTACCACAACAGTTCTTATACTTCTTTCCACTTCCACATGCTCTTGCACTTTTGATATTTATAGTATTTATATTACTATGTGTAACTATTGTTATTCGTTGAAAGCATTGGACAAGAACCATTTAGTATATATAGTATTTATGTTACTATTATTACTATGAATATTTAGTATTTTGGAAACAAAATGGAAACATTGTTTTCATTCGTTTAACTAATACCCAATTATTAATGCTGAAAATATAAAACCTTACCACAAGAATGATACATCAAGGAAAATGAGAAAATAAAAATATTTAATTTGCCATTTACTTGCATTATTTAAAATTATTTCATATCTAGATAAATGTTTTCCTTATCAAAATATATTTCTTTGGTTTTGTTATAAATACAATCCACTTTTTCAATTTGATTAATAAACAACTTGGAATTAGATTCTTTTATATCGTCAAATTTAGTGGCAAAATCATCTTTAATGTTTTGAGCGGACCTTTTCAAATTATCACCTTTTTCATTCAACCAATTATCTACATTTTTGATTTTTACTTTTTCCGCTAAATTACCAATTGCTTTACCTGCACTTCCTAAACCCGATAACACATTTCCCTCTAATGATTTATTTGCATTCTTTTTAACATAATCCAATGCTCCATCAAATTCTGCCAAATACTCATTATCTAACTCATCAAGTTCATTCTTTTTACTTAATAGATAATTACTTTCGTAGTTACCTAATAACAATATCTCCATTAATGTGGAAAATGAGTAAATATATAATGATAATCTATAATATCTAAACTTTTTCTGTATATCATCAATAATAGAATTCATACTCATACTTGTAGTAAAAAATTTATCTTTGGATAAGTCATCATTTATTTGTTTCTTATAGAAAAGCATATTTTTATTTGCAGTTCTTTTAATATCCATTACTTGCTTATGATTATTTACAAGATACTTTTCATCTTCTAAATTAAATTTAAAATCATTTATTGATCTATTTAATATTTCCAAGTCTGATTCTATTTCTGACTCTTTTTCATGTTCTAAAAAAGAAAATATTTTTTTATTTAGTTCTTTAATTTCACCAAGTTCCTGCTCAATGCCTGATAATGCAACCGACATCATTATAACAGTTGGATCTAATGTCATTACATTGCCGGAGTTAACTTCTTTTAATTTTGCCATAGTAGAAGTACCATCACTTTTCTTAATGGCACCCCAAAAAGTTTTACCATCTCTCATTGCTTTTAAGGAATCATTTTTTCCCAGATTTGTTATGCGGTATAAATTATCTGGAGTTTTTGGATTTTGTCCCGTAATTGTTTTTATACTATTCGCAGTCGATACAGTAATAGGACTAATTTCAGACAATTTAGAAATAGATAAACTATATGAATTGCTACTTAGGTTTTCCTTCCTAACTTCAGACAACATATAATTATTCATTTCAATTAAACTATAATTTTCTTTTTTATCATCTTGAAGTGATGATATTTGAGAATTTTTCATTTCAATATTTTCGTTTTTCTTTTTTAATTTATCAAACATTCCCATACATTAATCACCTTATAAACATTATTATATCACGTATATTACAAGTTCAAATAATAATTATTTTACATACTATTTTTATCAACAAAAAAGACTTCATATTTGAATAAAATCTTTTTGTTTCCATTGATAAATGCCTTATTTTATAAGTGTTTCCAGCCATTTTTGGAAACATTTCCATTTTTTTGAAAACAAAATGGAAACATTTTGGCTTTTTTTACGAATTTTTAAAATTCTTAAATCCTCGCAAGCCCTTATTTTATGGGCTATTTACCACAACAGTTCTTATACTTCTTTCCACTTCCACATGGGCATGGATCATTTCTACCTATTTTTTGTTTTTTGATAGGTTTTTGTTTTGCCTTTGTATCATCGTTGTCGTTTGTAATCATCTTTTTTGTTTGTGGTTTTCTTTCAATATTTTGTCTTATTTCTGCTTTTAGTAAGAAGATTGAAATGTCTTTATCAATTTTTTGTAACATAGAATCAAACATATCAAATCCTTCCATTGTGTAGGCTCTTAATGGATCTTCTTGGGCATATCCTCTTAAATGAATTCCTTCTCGTAAATGTGCCATTGTATTAATATGTTCTGTCCAGTAGTTATCTAATACTTGAAGGGAGATTACTTTTTCAAATTCATTTGTTACTTCTTGTGGGATCTCTTTTAATTTATTTTCGTATTCTTCAATTACTCTTTTTGCGATTACATCAATTACTTGATTTTCATCATTTTCTTTGATGTCTTTTACTTTCATATCTTTCTTTAAAAGATTTTCATTGGCAAACTCAATAATATCTTCAAAATCTTGATCTGTTAAATATCCTTCTGGTGTTAGATGAGATTTTACTAAGTCCTCAATATGATGACGGAACGTTGTTAGAACCATTTCATGAATGGATTCATTTTCTAGAATCTTATTTCTTTTTTCATAGATAATTTCTCTTTGATTATTCATAACATCATCATATTGAAGTAGGCTTTTACGAATATCGTAGTTATTTCCTTCTACACGTTTTTGTGCTTGTTCTACACTCTTCGTAAATGCTTTACTACGGATTGCTTGGTCTCCCATTCCCATACTTTCCATCATAGTTCCAATTCTATCTGAACCAAATTTTACCATCAAGTCATCTTTCATCGATACAAAGAATTGTGTATAACCAGGATCTCCTTGACGTCCAGAACGTCCACGTAACTGATTATCAATACGACGGGATTCATGACGTTCTGTACCAACAACACATAGTCCTCCTAGTGCTCTTACTTCATCTGATAATTTAATATCGGTACCACGTCCGGCCATATTCGTTGCGATAGTTACTGATTTACCAAGTCCAATTTTTGAAATGATTTCTGCTTCTCTTTCATGATTTTTTGCATTTAATACTTCATGAGGAATCTTTGCTTGTTTTAATAAGTTACTAATGATTTCACTTGTTTCAATTGCAATAGTACCAATTAATACTGGTTGTCCTAATTCATATTTTTCTTTTACAAAGTTAATAATGGCTTTATATTTTGCTTCTTTTGATGCATATACTAAATCTGCTTCATCTATACGAATTACTTCTTTATTTGTTGGGATTTCTATAACATACATATTATAGATATCACGGAACTCTTCTTCTTCTGTTTTTGCAGTACCAGTCATTCCGGATAGTTTTTTATACATACGGAATAAATTTTGGAAGGTAATTGTTGCCATGGTCTTTGTTTCTTCATTAATCTTTACGCCTTCTTTTGCTTCGATTGCTTGATGTAGACCATCCGAATATGCTCTTCCTTTCATTAGACGTCCTGTAAATTGATCAACAATTACTACTTCTCCATCTTGTACAACATAATCTACATCTTTTCTCATTGCGTAATTTGCACGTAATGCTTGATTAATAAAATGTAGTAATGTTGTATTGTTGATGTCATATAAGTTATCTACATGGAATGATTTTTCTGCTTTATCTGATCCTTCTTCTGTTAGATTTACACTATTTGTTTTTTCATCATAGATAAAGTCTTTTTCTTTTTTTAAGCTTTTTGCATATTTATCTGCGCTGATATATAAATTTTGATTTTGCATTTCTCCACCAGAAATAATCAATGGTGTACGTGCTTCGTCGATTAAGACAGAGTCTACTTCATCGATAATTGCGAAATTAAGTTTTCTTTGAACTCTATCTTCTTTTCTAACTACCATATTATCTCTTAAGTAGTCGAATCCTATTTCATTGTTTGTTGAATATAAAATATCACAGTTATAGGCTTCTTGTTTTTCGGCAGGTGTTAAATCTCTTTTGTTTACTCCTACTGTTAATCCTAGGAATCTATGAATTCCACCCATCCATTCGGCATCACGTCCGGCAAGATATTCATTTACTGTAATAATATGAACACCATCCCCTGTTAGGGCATTTAAATATGCAGGAAGTACAGCTGTAAGAGTTTTTCCTTCACCCGTTTTCATTTCTGCAATATTACCATAATGGATTGCTAGAGCACCTAATATTTGAACATAAAAATGTTTTTCTCCTATTACACGAAATGCTGCTTCTCTTGCTGTTGCAAAAGCTTCTACTAAAATATCTTCTAGGGTCTCCCCGTTTCTTAATCTTTCTTTAAATTCTTCTGTTTTATTTTGTAACTCTGTGTCTGTTAATTTTGAATATTCTTCATCAAGAGCAATGATTTTATCTGCTATTGTATGGAATCTTCTTAACTCTTTATATTCATGGTCGAATAATTTTTTTAAAATATTCAAGGTCATCCACTCCTTCAAGACATTATTTTATCAAAAAAAGAAGAGAAATAAAAGTATATTTCTCTTCTTTTATCTTTCTTATTCTGTTTCAATTACTCCGTAATTTCCATCATTTCTTTTGTAAATCACACATGGAGCATCTGTTTCTCTATCTTTGTACATATAAAATTGGTGTCCTAGAAGTTCCATTTGTAGGATTGCTTCTTCTTCATCCATAGGTTTTACTTCTATCACCTTTCTTTTTACAATTTTACTTGTTTCTTTTTCTTCCTCTTCTTCTATGCTTTCAAAATTAAATTCAAATGCTTGTTTTGTTTGTTTTGCCATTAATCTTGTTTTGTTTTTACGAACTTGTCTTTCCAGTTTATCAATGGTCTTATCAACAGCTGCATAGAAGTCGTCATTTGTTTCCTCCGATCTTAGAATAAATGATTTTAATGGGATTGTAATTTCTACTGTCTGTTCGTGTCCTTTTACTTTCACTATGACGTTTGCGTGAACATTTTCACTATTTCCTAGGTATTTATCTAACTTTCCTAGCTTCTCATCTACATACTCTTTCATAGATTCCGTAATTTTTAGTTTTTCACCACGAATTTGTATTTCCATAAAATCTCCTCCTTTGTACTTTTATTATACCAAATTCTTAAAAAAAATACCACTAGTTTATAGTGGCAGCTTCTCTTAGAAGTCTTACATTAATGGCTTGGTACCCTTTACTGGTTTCGATTAATTTAAATTCCACTAATTGTCCTTCGCTTAGTGTTTTATAACCATCTAATTCAATAGCTGAATAATGAACAAAGATATCTTCGTTTTGCTTAAATCCAATAAAGCCATATCCTTTGTCATTATTAAACCATTTCACGCGCCCGGTCATCATATACCTCTTACACCTCAATTCTACCATAGCTTCATGGTAGTTTTATTGTAGCAAAAAGTTTTCTTATTTTTTTCAAAATTCTCTTAATTGCCCTTTTCTTATTCCTCTTTGGCTTCTCTTCTTCATTATTCGACTTTATTCTACTTTTCGAAGAGAATCTATTATCTCTTTTTTTTGGTTTCTAGATATATTTGTATATGTCGTTTTATCTTGAAAAGTAATCTTATTTTCTCTTTTGTGATAAGATAAAATTTGATCTTTATTGATTAGACAACTCCTACTTGCTTTGATCATCTTTTGTTTTAATTCTTGTTCTAACTCCATGATGCTTTTTGCTATATCATATTCTCCATTTGTTGTTACAATCCTACACTTTTTTTCTTCTTTTCTTTTTTCTATATATTTGATTTCTCGAATAGGAATGTTATAGAGACTATTTTTATATTCATATTTCAACATATTTGGTCTTTGTTTATAATTTTGTATACTGATGCGGATTGCTCTTTCTAATAGATATTCATATTCTTTTTCTTTTAGAATTACATCTACTAATAGCCATCCTCTTTTTAATAAGTCAGGCACTAATTCTTTTTTCTTTGTTGTAACAATAATCATGGATGCCCAATCCTTTGCTCTTATTCTTTCAATTCGATTTTTATTTTTTTCATTTTCTATATTTAAGATATAGATTTTATAAGTATCCGAGATTTTTTCTTTCTCTTCTTTTATTCTATATTCATAGTCTTCCTTCATCATGACTTTTTGAATGATGTTTTTTACTCTTATATAATCTTCTTCCTCTTCAATTCTAAACTCTATCATTTTATCACGCACCTTATCCATCATATCATTTTTTTGATAAAAAAAAGAAACTATTTTGTTTCTTTTTTCTTCTTTGGAATAATTTTTGATTCAATCTTTTTTAAGATTTCTGGGTTTTTATCAGAAATAATCGTTGTATGGAAGACAAACCAGGTTACTAATATAAAGATTACAATAAATAGAGCTTGTCCTATTTTTGGATCTTTTAAGACAAATATTAAAGTTGCGACTGCGAATAAAATATTGATTCCATAAATAATGAGTACTGTTACTACTTGTGAAAAATTCATTCCTAATAATTGATGGTGGAGATGTTGTTTATCTGCTTGGAATGGTGGTTGTCCTTTTAATAATCTTCTTATGATTGCGAATAAGGTATCTAAGATTGGAATTCCTAAGATAGATACTGGTACAAAGAATGAGATTAAGGCAGGTCCTTTAAATTCGAGTAGGGATATTACTGCAATAATAAATCCCATGAATGTTGCTCCATCTCCTGCGAAGATTTTTGCGGGATGAAAGTTATGGAGTAAGAAACCCATTGTTGATCCTAACATGATTAGGGTAATTACCATTACAAGGCTTCCAAATCTGCCTTGGAAAAATCCAATAATTGCAATGGTAATATAAAAGATTGTACATATTCCTCCACTTAAACCATCTAATCCATCTATCAGATTAATAATGTTTGTACATGCTACGATAAAAAAGATGGTAATTGGATAAGATAAGATTCCGAAATCAAATGTATAGCCGAATGCTGTAATGACATCTAAGATAATTCCACCATAGAAGACTATGACACAGGCTGCTACTATTTGTGCTAATAATTTATAGGTTGCTCTAATTGGTTTGATATCATCTACAATAGAAGTTAAAATGATGATAAAACTTCCTATTAGGATTGAATTCATTCGAATACTTTGTTCTCCAAATAACATATAACCGAATAGAAAAGATAAAAAGATTCCTACTCCACCAAGTTTTGGAGTTGCTTTCTCATGAATATGTCTATGTCCTTCTTCTGATCTAGGGTTATCCATTGCATTGACATGCACAGCTACTTTTCTCATTAAGAACATAATGATTGCTGAAAAGATAAAGGTTGTTATGACAATTTTTGATGCCGATAACAGTTGGACTTTCATAAAATTTCCTTCTTTCTACCAAGATTATACCAAATTTTCTTTTATTGCAAAAGAAAAAACCATTATTCTTGGTCTTCTTCCAGTTGTTTTCTATTTTCTAGTAAAACTCCTGTTCCTTCTACGACACATGTTAATGGTTCTTCGGCAATTAATGCAGGGATTGTTAATGCTTCTTCTAATACATCTACTAATCCAGTTAAAAGGGAGCCTCCTCCTGTTAGAATGACACCTTTTTCTACAATGTCTGCTGCTAGTTCAGGTGGTGTTTGTTCTAGTACTCCTTGTGTTGACTTGATAATTTTATTTACTCCATCCATTAAGGCTTCTTTTATCTCTTCTTGATTTACTTCTATGGCACTTGGTAGTCCTGTTAATAAACTTCTTCCTCTTACTTCTAACTTTTCTTTTTTACTTGGTTTATATACGTTTGCAAAATGAATCTTTATATCTTCTGCTGTTGGTTCTCCTATTAATAATTTATATTTATCTCTTAAGTATTTAATAATATCTTGGTTTAGAGAATTTCCTGCTACTTTTACAGAGGCAGATGATACAATTCCATTCATGGATAATACTGCAATATCTGTAGTTCCTCCTCCAATATCTAATACCATATTTGCTTCTGGTTTTGAAATATCCATTCCTGCTCCAATGGCTGCTACTTTTGGTTCTTCTTCTATATATACTTTACTTGCACCCATTCTTTCTGCTGCTTCTTTGATGGCATTTCTCTCTACTGGAGTAATATTGGTTGGACAACAAATTAAAATTCTTGGTCTTGTAAATAATTTTCTTGCTTTAATTTTACGGATAAAGGAATCTAACATAATTTCTGTTAATTCAAAGTCTGCGATTACTCCATCTTTTAAAGGTCTAATTGCTTTAATCTTTCCTGGAGTTCTTCCGACCATTTCACTTGCTTCACTTCCTACTGCAATCACTTTTTTTGTTTCTGTTTCTATTACAACGATACTTGGTTCGTTTAATACAATTCCTCTACCTTTTACATAGATTAAAACGTTTGCCGTTCCTAAATCAATTCCAATGTCTCTTACTATCATAATCTATCTACTCCCATTTTTATTTTATCATATTTTCTATCTACTACTATTATATTTTCTTTCGATAAAAAAAAGAAGAACTAATTCTCCTTCTTGTATTCTTTGTTTATATATAATTCTGGATTTACGGAACTTCCATTTACATAGATTTCGAAATGTAGATGATTTCCTAATTCTTTCTCCATTTCGTTTGTTCCACTTTTTCCAATTACTTGTCCCTGTCCTACATTATCTCCTTGTTTTACAGATACTTCACTTAAACTTTGATAAATAGAAATTAATCCATTTTTATGTTCAACTTCTACAATTTTTCCTAAGATATCATCTTCTTTTACTGTCTTTACGGTTCCATCTGCTATAGCAATGACATCAAATACTTCTTTTTTTACAAAATCAATTCCTGTATTTTGATAATACGTATTTTCTTTTACTACGATGGAATTTTCTTGAGTTGTTTCTTCTCCTTTATAATCGTAGTAAGATTTTCCTATCGTTACTCCACTATCTACATAAGGAGAAGTTATATAATTATTTTCACTCACTACTGGAAGTGTTTCTTGGTAATACTCATTTGCTGTTGGATACTCTTCTGCTTCTATTTCTTCTCCACTCATACTTGTTGTTGCAAAAATGGCGAAGATTAATACGGGAACAAGGGTTAATACAAAGATACCTAAAGGGAGTCCTTTTAAAAATGCTTCTTTTTTCATACTTTCACCTCATTAACATTTTGAGCAAAAAAAAAGGATTTATACATCCTTTTAAAAGATATTTACGGATAAGACTAAATCGTAAATAAAATTAGTCACGAGATAAATCATTGATAATCCTAAGAAAAAATAAAATAGTTTTGCTTGGACTGGATTTACATTCTTTTTAAAGATATGATTAATATTTAGAGATGCCATTGTCCATATCACTAAAATTGTTACGATAAAATATAAAACGTATTTAAATGTCATGCTTATTTTTCCTCATATTCTTTTATTTTATTTCTTCTTCTAACATGCTTTTCTTCCATGGAACATGGAGTACTTATAAATGTTTTTACGATCTCATATGCTTTTTCTAAAGTCATTTTTTCGCCAAAGGCAACTATGTTAGAATCATTATCTGTTCTTGTTGCGATTGCTTCTTCTTTAGAGTCTACTTTTGCACAACGGATTCCTTTTACTTTATTACAGGCAATACTAATCCCAATTCCTGATCCACAGATGGCTACTCCAAAATCTACTTCTTTTTCTATGACTCCTTGTCCTAAACGAAAGGCATAGTCTGGATAATCTGTTGATTTCTCTTCATAGGTACCATAATCCTTGATTTCTATATTTTCTTGTTCTAATTTTTCTATTAATTCTTTTTTTAAATTAAATCCTCTATGGTCACTTGCAAAACCTAATTTCATTGTATCCCTCTTTTCTAATTTTATTATAACACGAAAAAGAAAAAACTGCTTATTCTGCAGTTTCTTTATCAAATCCATATTTCTTGTTAAATTTATCTACACGACCAGCGCGCGATGCTCTACTTTGTTTTCCTGTATAGAATGGATGACATTCTGAACAAATTTCAACATTAATTTCTGATTTTGTAGATTTACAAGTAAATGTGTTTCCACATGCACAAGTTACTGTGCAATCTTTGATTTCTGGATGGATATCTTTTTTCATATTCTTCTCTCCTTCCGCCATGACATCCGTGATGTCATAGTAATTAAACGCGTTATTAATATATCAAATATTTTCTTGGTTTTCAAGTGTTTTTTGAATTATTTTCCTTGATATTTCATAATATCCTAAACGATTTGGGTAATAACTATTCGGATTCGAGAAAAAGTTAGGGTCTCTTTTTAGAAGATTTTGTGTATCAATATAAGTAATTTTTTGATTTTCTTTTAATATTTTATTTAATTCTAGGATTCCTTTTCTTTTATATTTTTCTGTACTATTGGTTTCACAGTATCCTACTACGATGATTGAATTATGATAATATTTTGCTATTTCTTCTATACATTCTTCATAGTTTCTTTTGATTTCTACCATGATTTTTTCAAATTTTTGTTCTGTTAGAGATTCTTCTATCGATAGGGAGTACAATAAATCGTTATATCCTAATGTTATGATTAAGAGGTCAGACTCGGACAAAATCTTTTTTATTTTTGGGGTTTGTTTTATGAGTGTTGTGATGCTTTTTAGAGATTGTTCTTTTTTGGAATAGTCGGTATTGGTAACGACTTTATCATTTTGTTTTTTAAGTTCTTCTTCTACATAGTCAATATATCCGTAGTCTTTGGATCCATAGGAATTGATTCCTAGTGAGAAGCTATCTCCTATACTTGTCATTTGATACATGGAGTGAGATGTTTCTTGATAAATGATAAAAACAGATAAACTTAATAGTAGTAAAATCAGCAATTTAGTTTTTCGAGTCATTTTCCCTCCCAAAAAAAGAAATATATTTTATTATATTTCTTTAATGGTTATTTTAGCACCTACATTGGTTAATTTTTCTACGATTTGTTCATATCCTCTTAGAATATGTTCTACACTGGTTATGGTTGTTTTTCCTTCTGCTTTTAAGCCTGCTGCCACCATAGCGGCTCCTGCTCGTAAGTCTGTTGCGACAACTTCGCATCCTTTTAGTTTGGTTGGTCCTGCTATCGTTGCGGTTTGATTTTTTACCATGATGTCTGCTCCTAAATCTTTTAGATATGGAACATGCATAAAACGATTTTCCCAAATGGTTTCTGTTGTCTTACTCTTTCCTGTCATTTGGGTTTGTAATACGGTAAATGGTTGTTGCAAGTCGGTCGCAAAACCTGGATAGACTGCTGTTTTAATACTTGTTGATCTATATTTCTCTTGTTTTTGTACGATAACGTAATCTGCCCCTACTTCTAGGCTGACTCCTGCTTCTTCTAATTTGGATAATAGGGCATCGATATGTTCTGGAATAATATTATCTATTTTTAGTGGATTTCCGCATAATGATCCAATAATGACATACGTTCCTGCTTCTATTCTATCGGGTATTACTTCATGGAAACACTTTCCTAGATGGTCTACCCCTTGAATTTTAATGGTAGAAGTTCCTGCTCCTGATATTTTTGCTCCCATGTTATTTAAGAAGGTTGCTACATTTACAATTTCTGGTTCTTTGGCTGCATTATCAATGATTGTTTTTCCTTTGGCACGAACGGCTGCTAACATGATATTTATGGTTGCTCCTACAGATGCAATATCTAGGTAAATATTTGCTCCTTTTAGTTCTTCTGCCTCTACTGTATATTTATTTCCTTCACTAGTTACTTTTGCTCCTAGTGCTTCAAAACCTTTTAAGTGAAGATCAATTGGTCTTGCTCCTATAGAACATCCTCCTGGAAAATACATAACTACTTTTTTATATTTTCCTAGAAGAGCTCCCATGAAATAATAAGACGCTCTTAATTTTTTAGAGAAAATTTCTCCTATTTCTACATTCTTCATCTTTTCTGGATTGATTACAATACTTTCACTTGCTCTTTTATAGTCTACATTTAATTCTTTTAATATATCACATAAGGAATCGGTATCCGTAATTTCTGGTACATTGCAGATGGTTACTTCTTCATCGGTTAAGATTGCTGCTGGAATTAAGGCTACTGTTGCATTTTTGGCTCCACTAATACGGATTGTTCCGGTTAAGTCTTTTCCGCCCTCTATTTCCATTATTTTCATTTAAAAACCTCCTAACAAAAATTTAAAATTTTTGCTGCTTTCTCTACTTAATCATACGTTCTAAGTATTTTTTTGTCAATTAGCTTGGGCTTTTCTATGAATATTTGTCGTAAACTTTTGTTTTCTCTTCTATTTTATGTTAAAAAAGTTTACTTATTGCTTCTTTTATCCAAGATTTATATTCTACGGGTTCTTCTTCCTCTATCATGCATAGGGGAGGAAATAAGATACACCAAAAATTATCTCCTCTACCTTCTCCTAGAGTGATTACTAGGGATTCATACATTCCTGCTTCATAAGTTTTTCCTTGATACTCTTTTTCTGGGAAATAATTTTCTCCATAATGAATTTGGAAAGGAGTTCCTATTTCGTTTGATATTCTATTTTCAAATGTTGGAATCATTTCTTTGATATATTTTTCCTCTTCTTCTTTGGTTTTGGCATTTCTATTTTGTAATTCTTTTTCCATGCTTTTTACAATTTTCTTTTTTGTCTCTTGATCTTCTACATTATTACTATTGGCAATGATTCGAAATCGTATGGTATCTTCTGGTAGAGTATCTTTCTTCATAGCTAAAATTCCTATGATTATGGCGATTATGATTACTGTTTTTTTCATTTAAAAACCTCACTTTCGTATTTATAGTGAGGTTCTTTTTCTTTTTTTATTCCAAATTTTTAAAAATAAACATCATTCTATCTCTTTCCGATAGATCTTTTTTTACTTCTATTCGTACTCCATCTAGATTTTCTTTTACTAATTCTGTGATTGCTTGTGCTTGATCTTTACCTATCTCAAAGGCAATTAAGGCTCTTTCTTTTAAGTTTTCTTTTACGTGATTTAGTATCTTACGATAACAATCTAGTCCGTCTTCTCCTGCATATAGGGCAATTGATGGTTCATTTTCTTTTACAATTTGTTCTACTTCTTCTGAATCTTTAATATAGGGTGGATTACTGATAATGACATCATACTTTTTTACTTGGTTTTCTAACATGTCATTTTCTATTAAATTGGCATTTGATGTGAGTCTTTCTTTATTGATTTTGGTTACTTCTAATGCTTGTTTTGAGATATCGATTAAATCCACAGAATTTGTGGAAACTTTTTTTTCTAATGTTAGACCAATTACTCCACTTCCACAACCTAAGTCAACTATATCTACAGGAGTTGTCCAATACTTTTTTATGTATTCTATGGTATGTTCTACTAATTCTTCTGTTTCAAAACGAGGAATTAGAACTCTTTCATCTACATAAAAGGAATTTCCATAAAAGTTCACTTTTTGTAATACATATTGTAGTGGTTTTCCTTCTTCTAGAGCAAGCACTGCTTTTTTATATTGTTCTTCTTTTTCTTCTGGAACGATTTCTTCTAAATGGTTATAGAGTTCTAATGGATTTTGATTTAGAAATTCTGCTAAAAGGATTTTGGCATGTGCGGAATGACAATGACTTTTTCCAAATACTAAGCATTCGTCTATGGTCATTTTGATTCCTCCTTTTATTCTTCGGTTTCTCCTTCTAGTTTTCTTTTTTGATCTTCTTGAATTAGAGCATCAATGATATCATCTAGGGCTCCGTCCATTACTCGGTCAAGACTGTTGGTTGTATACCCTATTCTATGATCGGTTACTCTGTTTTGTGGATAGTTATAAGTTCTAATTTTTTCGGCACGATCCCCCGTTCCTATCTTACTACGTCTTTCTTTTCCTTCTTTTTCTGCTTTTTCTTGCTCTTGTAATTCATAGAGACGAGATTTTAGGACTTTCATTGCTTGTTCTCTATTTTGAATTTGGCTTCTTTCATTTTGACAAGTTACTACGATATTCGTTGGTAAATGGGTAATTCTTACTGCAGAATCGGTTGTATTGACTCCTTGTCCTCCATTTCCACTGGAACGATAAATATCTACTCGAATATCATTTGGATTAATTTCAATTTCCACATCTTCGTCTGCTTCTGGCATTACCAATACCGTTGCGGTAGAAGTTTGTAGTCTTCCATTGGATTCTGTTACGGGTACTCTTTGTACTCTATGAGATCCACTTTCATATTTTAATTTGGAATAAGCGCCTTTTCCTTTAATCATTAATTCAATTTGACTAAATCCTCCTGCTGTTCCATCAATTGAGTTATATACTTGATAGGTAAATCCTTGTTTTTCGGCATATCTTGTATACATACGGAATAGGTCTCCAGCGAAGATATTTGCTTCATCTCCACCTGCTGCTCCACGGATTTCCATAATAACATTCTTGGAATCATTCGGATCTTTTGGTATTAACAAGACTTCTAGTTCTCCATCTAATTTTTCTTTTTCTTGTTCTAATTCTTTGATTTCTTCTTTTGCCATTTCTCCAAGTTCTGGATCATCTTTCATTTCTTTGGCATCTTCTAAGTCTTGCATAACTTTTTTATATTTTTTATAACAAGTTACAATATCTTCTAAATCTGACATTTCTTTAGAATATTGTCTTGTTTTTTTTACATCACTTAAAACTTCTGGTTTCGTTAATTCTTGTTGTAAGTCTTCATACTTTTTTAGTGTTGCTTCTAATCTTTCTATCATATTTTCACCTAATCTTTCTTAAGACAGTCCTATTATATCATATATTTTTTATGAAAAAAACTAGATTATCCTTCTAGTTCTAATTCATCTTCGTCAATAACGACTAAGTCTTTTAATTCTTCATTTGTCTCATCGTCATAGTCATCTTCTTCTTTATCATCATAGCTGTCTTCTTCATCCTCTTCATCGATTGACTCTTCTTCTTTTTCTGACTCTTCGTCTTCTTCCTCTTCTTCATCATCGTCCGTTGCAATCTTAATTACTTTGTCTGAGGTATGGTTGCTTCTTAAGTCCCATTTTCCATTATCTAATAAGATAAATCGTTTATCTGTTGCCAAAGAAGTATAGAAATCTGCAATTTTCTTTTCAAAAGCACTTTCTGGCAATTCTAACAACTTCATTATTTTCCGAAATAACTCCGCTGTATTTAATGTTCTTTTACTATTTTGTAGAATTAGTTCTGCAATATCCTTATTGGATAACTGCTCTAATTCTTCCTTTTTCATTTTTAGGCTCATTTTTTTGTCCTCCTGTGTCAAAAAATATCTTATGTTTGGATAAGTATTTTGTGACAAATCATTTTTTCCAAGTTCTTTTATACCATATATATTACTCTATGGCAAGATTTTTTTACATTTTTTCTGGTACTTTCATACTTAGAATTTCTAATAAGAAATTATTTACCTTATACACAATCTCTGTTAAGACTAACCAAGACTCTTGTAATTCTTTATTTTCTTCCGTTAGAATCATATGTTCTGCATAAAATTTATTATATGCAGATGTTAAAACGTAAAGATATTCTGCAATGTCATTTAGACTCCTAGATTGTAGGGATTTTTCTAGGATATTTGGTAGTTCTAATAAGGTAAGAGCAATTTCTCTTTCTGTTGAACCTGATATTTGTTTGATTGTTTTTGCATTAAGGTTTTCTGCTTTTTTTAGAAGAGATTTCATACGGATTGTTGAATATAAAAGATATGGTCCCGTTTTTCCTTCTAAGTCTGCAAACTTCTCTACTTCAAAGACATAATCGGTTTCTCTATATGGTAAAAAGTCTGCATATTTTAGAGCAGCAATTGCTACATCTTCGGCAATGGATGATTTTTCTTCTTCTAGTACAATGCTAGAATTGATTCTCTTTAAGGTTTCTTCTTTAACTAATTCAATTAGTCCTTTTAATGACATTACTCCGCCATCTCTTGTTTTAAATGGTTTTCCATCTTTTCCATTCATCGTTCCAAAACCGATATGTTCTAGAGATACTTCTTTTCTTACTAACTCGGCTTTTCTTGCAGAACGGAAAGTTTGTTCAAAGTGTAGGCCTTGTCTGCTATCTACTACATACCATATTTCATCTGGGTGATATTCCTTTTCTCTTTGCAGAATTGTTGCTAAATCGGTTGTTTCATAAGATAGCGTTCCATTGCTTTTTACAAATAATAATGGTGGCATTGGTGCTTTGTCTTCTTCTTCTGCTACTTCTACTATCTTTGCTCCTTGGCTTTCTATTAATAGATGTTTTTCTTCAAAGATTTGTTCTAATTCTTGGAAATATTCTGCAGCATCACTTTCTCCTAACCATAACTCAAATTCGGTATTAATTCTTTCATATACTTTTTTAATATCTTCTTTAGAAATTTCTACGATCTTTTTCCATAAATCGTAATATCCTCTTTCATGGTTTTGGATTTTTGTTGTTACTTCTCTTCCTTCTTCTAGATAGGCTTCACTCTCTTTTGCTTTTTGAGATGCTAAAGGATAGATTTTTTCTAAATCTTCGTTTTGAATTGGTAGCGTTAATTCTTCATAATTTCCTGTGTAATTTTTATCAAAATAAGGAAGTTCTGGGTACATTTTTTGAATTTCTAGTACTACGAACCCTAATGGTCTTCCATAGTCCCCTAAGTGAGCATCTCCTAATACTTCGTAGCCTAGGGCTCTTGCTAAACGTTTTAAGGCTTCTCCTAAATTAGCGCTTCTTAAATGCCCTACATGTAGTGCTTTTGCAACGTTTGCTCCTCCGTAGTCGATAATGATTTTTTTCTTCTCTTTTTTATCAATATTTGCGAAAAGATCGTTATTTATTTTATTTAAAAAGTCTTTTAAATAGTCTTCTGATAGACTAAAATTAATAAATCCTGGTCCTGCAATATTTACATTGATAAAACGTCCATCTTTTTTTAATTCTTCTGAAATTTTAGTTGCAATCTCTCTTGGATTTTCATGATATGTCTTTGCTAATTGCATGGCATCATTTAGTTGGTATTCGCCTAAATCTTTTCTATTAGATGGCTCAATTGCAAGGGTTTCTACTTCATAACCACTCTTTTTTACAATCTCTTTAATGTCTTCTATCGTCTTTCTTAAAATACTCATTTTTCCACCTCTATCTTATATAGAAAATCTTGATTTTCTACTTGATATTTTATTTCAATTTCTTGATCTTTCTTTTCTATCTTTTTTGTTATTATGGGAAGATTTATTGTTTTTTGATATTCTTTTATTTCTATCTGTCCTTCTGTTTTCTTCCCTTCTTGAAAGGAATACTGCATTCGTAGTTTATCATTTTCTCTTATTAGAGTATTCTCCTCATAATTATATATCACATGTGTTTGATTTTTTTCTACATATTTTATTTTATTTTCTTCAAGTATGGCTGTTGTCTCATAAGATGTATCTACTTCTTCGTTTTGTATTGTAATTTTTACTCTTATCTTAGACACATTCCCACCTACTTCAAAGTTATGGTATGATTATACCACAAAATTCTTTTTTTACTAGTTATTTGTACATATTTTTCTTTTTTCTCTCTCATACTATTATGGGTGATTTCATGAAAATACTTAAAAAAATAATTCGTATTTTTCTTGTTTTTTTGCTTCTTATTGGTCTTTTTTGTGGGGGAGTTTATCTTTTTATTCGTTTTTCTCCTAAGATTATGATTAATAGCGCCAATAATATTACTTTATATGATAAAAGTGACCAGGCTTTTTTTACGGGAAGTGAAAAAGGAGAATGGACTTCTCTTGATGAGATTTCTCCTCATTTAATTCAGGCAACTATTTATACGGAGGATAAAAAATTTTATAAACATTTTGGTTTTGATATTCCTCGTATTGTGAAGGCTCTATGTTCTAATATTCTTACCCAGAGTCATTCTCAAGGGGCTTCTACTATTACGCAACAGTATGCAAAAAATTTATTTTTAGATTTTGATAAAACTTGGAAGAGAAAATTTCTAGAAGCTTGGTATACGCTTCGAATTGAGGTTAATTACAGTAAAGATGAAATATTAGAGGGATACTTAAATACGATTAATTATGGGCATGGAAATTATGGGATTGAGAATGCTAGTCATTTTTACTTTAATAAAGATAGTTCTGATTTATCATTAGCAGAAGCAAGTATTCTTGCGGGGATTCCGAAATCTCCAAGTAATTATTCTCCTCTTGTTTCTTTGGATGCCGCTAAAGAAAGACAATTGCTTGTTTTAAATAGTTTGGTACGAAATAAAATCATTACGGAAGAGGAAAAGGAAAAAGCATATCAGGAAGAACTTCATTTTGTTGGAGAGGAAAAAGAAGATTTATTAACTAGTATTCATTATTATCAAGATGCCATTATGAAAGAGTTAGAGAATATTCCTACGATTCCTTCTGATTATAGTGATATTGGTGGGCTTAAAATCTATACAAATTTTCAATATGATGTGCAAAAGAATTTAGAGAAGACGGTACAAGAGACTTTTCCGGATGACTCTAAATTACAGACTGCTGTCGTGGTGATGGACCCTAGTAATGGAGGTATTATGGCTCTTATTGGGGGAAGGGATTATCAGGAGTCTAGTTATAATCGAGCAACGGACTCTAAGAGACAGGTAGGTTCTACTATGAAACCTTATTTATATTATTCTGCTTTAGAAAATGGGTTTACTTCCAGTACTGCTTTTGTGAGTGAGAGAACTACGTTTCCTTTATCGGAAGGCAAGACTTATTCTCCTAGAAATTATAATGATGTTTATGGAGATAAGGCAATTTCTATGGCTACGGCTATTGCTTATAGTGATAATATTTATGCGGTTAAGACTCATTTGTTTTTAGGGACGGAAAGTTTGATTCAAGTTGCTAGAAGGGTTGGAATTGAAGAAAAATTAGATGAAGTGCCTTCTCTTCCTTTGGGAACTAGTGAAATCAATATTATGCATATGGCAAGTGGGTATGCTGCTTTTGCAAATACTGGGTATAAGGTTGATGCTCATCTCATTAATAAAGTAGAAGATGGAAGTGGGAATGTTTTATATGAACACACTTCGGAAAAGGAACTTGTTTTAAATCCAAGTTTGGTCTACATTCTTAATAACATGCTTACTGCACCTTATGATCCTTTATATGTGGATTATAATTACCCTACTGCGATTAGTTTATCGGGAAAACTTACTCATACTTATGCTTTAAAGAGTGGTACTACGAGTGGTGATAATTGGAATATTGGTTTTAATCAAAAAGTACTATGCGCTGTATGGGTTGGTTATGATGATAATACAGAACTTGTGAAAAGCGATTATAAATATGCTCAAAATATTTGGTATAAAACAGTAGAAGCTTATGAAGAAGGGATGAGTAATGAGGATGTTTGGTATGAAAAACCGAATAATGTTGTTGGCGTTTTGGTGGAACCTATCTCAGGAAAACCTGCAAATGACGGGGATGAACATGTTAAACTTATGTATTTCTTAAAAGGAACAGAACCTAATGGGGATGAACCTGTATTTGATGAGATTGAGAATCCTTGATTCTCTTTTTTGTTATATTGTATATTTGCGATTTTCTTGTTATAATTTAGATGATAAGGAGGAATGCTATGATAGAGACTATTTTAGGTATCGTTGTTGTTGTTAGTTTACTGCTACTTATTCTTACACTTATTAGTAATAAGTTTCAATTTGCTATCATCAAAATAGAACAAGCAGAAGAAGAAATCTCTCTTTATTTAGATACGAAAAAGAATCTTTTAGATCGAACAAGACCGATAGTTACAAAAGAATTAAAATTAGAAGAATTCTTACCGGAGTTAGATCAAAATTTTGAAGAGATCTCTAATTTTGATGAGCATGATATTTTGAAGAAAGCTTATAATGACTTATACAAGATTATTGATGAGAATGATAAATTATTAAAAAGTGAAGCTCTGTCATCTATCTTAAAAGAATTAAATGATAATGAGGAAGATATTATAGGGGCTATTAAATACTATAATAATACGGTTGTTACCTATAATAAATTGGTTTTATCTTTTCCATCTAATATTATTGGATTTTTTAAGGGATGCAAGAAAAAGGCTTTTTATAATAATGAAAAGAAAGAAATGTTTGAAATATTAAACGAGAATAGAGGTTAATTATGAATTTTATTGAAACAATTAAGGATAGAGCAAAAAAGGATAAAAAGACAATTGTTCTTCCTGAAACTATGGATAGAAGAGTATTAGAGGCTGCTAGTAAGGTATTACAAGAAGGGATTGCTCATGTTATTTTGATTGGGAATTCTAAGAAGATTTTAGAGGAGTATGCTGATCTTTCTTTAGGAGAAGCTACTTTTATTGATCCTTTAGAATCTGATCTTACAGAAGAATTAATTCAAAAATTAGTAGAACTTCGTCGTGAAAAAGGTATGACTTATGAAGAAGCTAAACGATTATTATTAGAAGATTATATGTATTTTGCTTGTATGTTAGTAAAGACTGGTCGAGCAGATGGTGTTGTATCTGGAGCTTGTCACTCTACTTCTAATACGTTAAGACCTGCACTACAAATCATTAAAACTAAGCCAGGTGTTCTTCTTGTATCCGCATTCTTCTTGATGGTTGTTCCTGATTGTGAATATGGAGAACATGGTATCTTTGTTTTTGCAGATGCTGGATTGGAACAAAATCCTACTCCTGATAAGTTAGCTGCAATTGCTGCTAGTAGTGCAGATAGTTTTCAATTTTTGGTTCAAAAGGAACCTATCGTCGCAATGCTTTCTCATTCTACGGTTGGTAGTGCAAAACATGCTGATGTTGATAAAGTAGTAGAAGGCGTTCGTATTGCGAAGGAAAGTTATCCGGAGTATCAAATTGACGGAGAATTCCAGTTAGATGCTGCGATTGTTCCTGAAGTTGCTAAAAGCAAAGCTCCTGATTCTAAGATTGCTGGTCATGCAAATGTATTGGTATTCCCAGACTTAGATGCTGGTAATATTGGTTATAAATTGGTTCAAAGACTTGCAAAGGCTGAAGCCTACGGACCTATTACTCAAGGAATTGCTGCTCCTGTTAATGATTTATCTAGAGGTTGCTCTAGTGATGATATTGTTGGAGTGGTTGCTATTACTGCTGTTCAAGCTCAAAAATAAAAAAAATCCACAATTTTTGTGGATTTTTTTATTCTACTCTCCAATCGATTTCTTGGATGCCATTTTTCTTTAGAAATTCGTTGGTTTTGGAAAATGGTTTGCTGCCAAAAAAACCATTATAAGCAGAAAATGGAGATGGGTGGGCAGACTCAATAATCAAATGTTTTGGGTTTGTAATCAAACTCTTTTTTTGTCTTGCATAGGCTCCCCAAAGAATAAATACAACAGGAGTCTCTTTTTCATTTATGATTTTGATAATATCATCTGTAAAATGTTCCCACCCTTGATCTTTATGAGAAGTTGGTTTATGTTCTTCTACTGTTAAGACTGCATTTAGAAGCAATACTCCTTGTTTTGCCCACGGCTTTAAGGAGTTAGATTCTGGAAAAGGGATTCCCAAGTCACTTTCTAGTTCCTTAAAAATGTTTTTTAATGATGGTGGTTTTAATACTTCATTTTTTACAGAAAAAGATAGTCCTTCTGCTTGATTAGGTCCATGATAAGGATCTTGTCCTAAAATCACTACTTTTACATTATCATAGTCCGTGTAACGAAATGCATTCATGACTTCATTTTCTTTTGGATATATTGTATGTGTTTTATATTCGTTTTTTACGAAATTCATTAGCTTTTGAAAATACTCTTGTTGATATTCTTCTTTTAATAATTCGTCCCATTTATTTCCAATCATAGATCCTCCTATTTATGATAACTTTCATTGTGATTAATTTTAAATGCTCGATAGATTTGTTCTAATAAAATTACTCGAAATAGTTGATGAGGGAAAGTCATTTTAGAGAATGATAAATGGATTTTTGCTCGATTCTTGATTCTTTCGTCTAATCCATAGCTTCCTCCTATTACAAAAGATATTCTACTATTTTCTATTTGTATTCTTCGAATTTCTTCTGCAAACTCTAAAGAGGTATATTCTTTTCCTTCTATTTCTAGTGTTATGACATAATCTTTATCTTCTAGATGTTTTTCGATTCTTTCTGCTTCTAATTTCATGGCTTTTTCTGTTTCTAAAAGCCCTTCTTCTTTTACTTCTATTAGTTCTATATTGGTATATTTTTGAAGTCTTTTTTGATACTCTTCTATCGCATCTTTTAAGTATTTTTCTTTGATAGTTCCTACTGTAATTATTTTTATCATATTACACCTCTATGAATGGTCCTACTTCGTATTGGTCTGCGATTAGGATTTGAATGTCTTCTGGTAATTCTTGTTCTGCCATTGCTTCTAATGCTTTTTCTTTGGTATTGTTCTTCTCACTAAGATGCGCTAATATAATGGCTTTGGTATTTGGACCAATGATTTTTTTTAGATATTTCGCGGTTGTTGTATTGGATAGGTGGCCGCTATCACTGATGACTCTTTCTTTTAAGAATCTAGGATAGGGTCCATCCATTAACATAACTTCATCATGATTGCTTTCTATCATATAACAGTCTTTTCCAACCATTTTTTCTAAATATTTTCTATTGATATAACCGGTATCGGTTACATAGACAAAACTTTTTCCTTCATACTTCATGATATAGCCTACTGAGACTGGAGCATCGTGAGAAGTATGAATTAATTCTATTTCAACATTATTTATGAAGAAGTCATCTTCTATAAATTTACATCTTGGGTATGGTACATCGTTTTTTAGACTCTCATACATTGTTTCTGGAATGTAGACGTCTAAATTTGTTTTTTTGATTAGGGTCTCTAATCCTTTTGTGTGATCCCTATGACAATGTGTTATTAAGACTCCTGAAAAATCAGAAAAAGAAAGGGAATTTTCTTCTAGAACTTTTTGGAGAGTCGTGAAGGAAATTCCCATATCAATTATTATTTTTGTTTCGTCACATAGCACAATTGTACAATTTCCTTTGGAACCACTGGCTATTGGTTTAATCTTCATTTTAATAGAATTGCATGGCATTTAGTACGGTTCCTCCTCGATAAGGGAATCCATACCAAATTGCGAAGTGTACGTGTACACCTGTTGCCGCTCCTGTCATACCCATACCACCAATGACTTGTCCTTTTTCTACATAATCTCCTACGCTTACTGCACGGCATCCAGGACACATGTGCGCATATAGGGAATAATATCCATTGTGGTGATCGATAACGATATATTCTCCATTGTCTCCATATCCACCAGGATAATTACCATATTTCTTTTCCGAAACGACAACGGTTCCTGCTTGAGCAGCAAAGATATTGGATCCATATCCACAACCCGCAATATCTGTTCCATCATGGAAAGATCCCCATCTCCATCCAAATGGACTACTGATAGATGCACAAGTTGCTGGCCATCCCCAGGCTCCTCCATAAGGAAGTGGAGAACCATATCCATAGTAGCCGGATTGCTTTCCACCTTTTACAATGATTTCATTTACTGGTTCTTTGATTGTCTCTGTATTTAGTGGAGTTCTACTTTCTACAACACCATTTACTTTTAACACTTCTTGTGTTACAAGGTTTTCTCCTTTTACTCCTTGTTGAATTACTTCGCTCCAACCAACATATTTATCATTATCATACTGTGTTTCTGTTGAATAGTTTTTTTCTTCATAGAAACTTACGGTATCTTGTTCTACTACGCTAAATTGTGGTTTTAAAACTCCAAGTGTTACTTTTTGTCCTGGAGAAAGTAACGTATTTTCATCTTGTAAATCTGGATTTGCGATTAAAAATTCTTGTACAGAAATTTTATTATTAAAAGCAACATCTGAGATGGTATCTCCTACTTGAATCGTATACATTTTTTGTTTTTTTGTTGTTCCAAATAATAGGTATTTACTTAATTCTTCTTCTGTTTGATAAATCTTTTTATCTACCGGGATTAAATCTTTTTTGATGGTAATTTTATTTTTAATATAGATATTTACAATATAGGTTCCTACATCTTCTATTTCTGGTTGTGTATCATTGGCATAATTATTATAATCTGTTTCATCGATAAAGGATTTTACTGTCTTTTCAATGGAATTGGTAAAGACTTTTTTATCCAATACATATATTTTTTGTGTTGTTCCTTTTATGGTTTTTCCATCTGTTGTTTTGGTATCTAATCCTTTTAACTTAATGACATATCCACTGATGGTGAAAGGCGAAATGTCTTTAATTTCTTCATAGATTTCTTCTGCTGTTTTTACTCCTTGATCAAAGGTTGTTTCTTTCTCTATATCTAGATCTGTTGGAACATATACTTTATTGACATGGTATTTTTTCTTGATTTGGTCTTGTTGTTGGTCGATATAGTCTTCTAATTCTTTTTTAGATTCTATTAGACCTAATGACTTTCCTTTTAGATAGACTCTATATAAATCTCGTGGTTTACTCGATATGGATTGGAAACCTGACATTAGAAGAAAAACTATCATTACTAGGAAAGATAACTTTATTTTTTTATTCACTTGGTGATCCCTCCCCATTTTTTTCTTTTCTTAAATTTAAAAAGGTTGATGTATTTTTCTTGAATAACAATTCTATGGTTGCGGTAGGTCCATTTCTGTGCTTACCGATAATTAATTCACTAATACTATTATTATCTTCTGTTCTTGCTTCTTTATTGTAATAATCATCTCGGTATAAGAAGGCAACGATATCGGCATCTTGCTCGATGGATCCGGATTCTCTTAAATCACTCATTAATGGTCTTTTATCATCTCTGGATTCTACTCCACGAGATAATTGAGATAGGGCAATGACTGGTACTCCTAATTCCATCGCTAGTGTTTTAAGGCTTCTTGAAATATCGGATACTTCTTGTTGTCTGTTACTTCCGTAATTTTTTCCACCTGAGATTAATTGTAGGTAGTCAATCACTACAAGAGCAAGGCCTTTTTCGCTACTGGCAAGTCTTCTACATTTTGCTCTGATTTCTCCGATGGTAATTCCTGGAGTATCATCCATGACTAGATTGGTATCGGCAAGTTGAGATGCTGCTTCATTGATTCTTTTCCAATCTTGATTTAATAGATTTCCCGTTCTTAATTTAAATCCATCTAATTGTCCTAGAGATGACAAAATACGCATAGCTAACTGTTCTGCACTCATCTCTAAGTTAAACAAAGCAACTGATTTTTCTTGTGTCATGGCAACATGGGTTGCTAGATTAAGGGCAAAAGCTGTTTTTCCCATTGCTGGACGCGCTGCGATGATAATTAATTCATTTGGATGAAGTCCTGTTGTTAGACGATCAAAATCATACCATCCTGTTTCTAACCCTGTGATTTCTCCTTTATTTTCTGATAATCTTTCTAGGTCAGACTTTGTTTTGGCAATGATTTCTTTCATACTTCTAAATTCTGAAGATGTTCTTCTTTTTACAACGTTTAAAATCTTCTTTTCTGCATTATCTAAGATTTCATTAATCGTTTCATCTGGACTATACCCATCTTGAGCAATTTCTTCACAAGTCGTGATTAATCCTCGAATTACACTGGAATCTTCTACACTTTTAATATAATAGTCAATATTACTTGCAGTAGGCACGTAGTCTAACACTTCTGTTAGGTATTCTACTCCCCCTACTTCTGTTAAACTATTTTTGTTTTTTAAATAACTGGTAATTGTTGTAATATCAATTGGTGTATTTTCTTCTTGTAATGCAATCATCGCACTAAATATTTTCGCATTTTTGTCACTATAGAATGCTTCTGGGGTAAGAGATTCTGTTGCCTTTTGAAGAGCATATTTTGACAAAAAGCATGATCCTAGTACGGATTCTTCTGCTTCTAAATTGTTTGGTAATGTTCTTATCGGCATTCTCTCACCTCTATTTAATTACATGTACTTTTATTTCTGCTGGAACTTCTGGATGCAAATGAAGAATTACGTTATGAAATCCTAATGATTGAATGGTATTTTGGATTTCTATCTGACTCTTCTCAATTTTATAGCCTTGCTTTTCTAATTCATCTTTGATTTGCTTTACGCTAATACTTCCAAATACTTTATCTCCTTCTCCTGTTTTTACTTTAAATTCTAGAGTTACTTTTGAAAGTTGTTCTTTTAAGGCTTTTGCATTCTTTTTATTTTCTTCTTCTTCTTTTTCTTTTCTTGCTAATTCATGGTTAAGTTTTGCTAAAGACTCTTTTGTCTTTTTTACGGCATAACCATTTTTTATTAGATAGTTTTCGGCATAGCCATCTTTTACATTTTTAATTTGCCCCTTTTTACCTTGATTTTTTAAATCTTTGATAAAAATTACTTCCATTTTACTCTCCTTCTTCTTTAATTGCTTTTTTGACTTCTTGTTCTACTTTACTTATCGTTGTATCTTCAAATCTTGCTGCTCCACTGGTATTGTCTCCTCCACCACCTATTTTTTCTAAGACACTTCCGATATCGTAGTTTCCAAGACTTCTTGCACTTACTCCTATCGTATCTTTTCCGATTTTTCCGATTACAAAGGATGCTTCAATATTATTAAAGAATAATAAGGTATCTGCTACTTTTGCTAAGTCTTCTCTTCTATAAATGGTATAGGGAGTTGCCTTCGTAAATGCAACATTTCCTGATAAAGTCTCTATGGATGCTAATAGTTTTTGTCTTTCTGTATACTCTTCTAGATTTTGCTTTAATAAATATTGTACTTTCTTAGCACTTGCTCCTAGGCTGGATAAATAATAGGATGTATAAAATGTCTCTGCTGTTGTGTTTAATGTATAGTTATTGGTATCTAGTACAATTCCTGATAAAATGATTGTTGCATAATAGGATTCTAATTCGACATCATAATATTCTATTAGATTTGCAATCATTTCACAAGTACTTGATGTTTTGGTGTCTATGATTTTTACGGCATCTTCTATTGTTGTTTTGCCAATATCATGGTGATCAATAATTAGTTTGTTTTTTATTTTCTTTAATACTTCTTCATTTTGTACAAGTTCTTTTTTATTGGTATCTAGAATAATTAATAAATTTTTAGAGGCTCTAGGGTACATTTTCTCTTCTAATTCTTCTCCACGAATCGTTTCAATGCAGCCTTCTAACTCTCTTAATACTTTTTCTACTCCCATTTCGTGAGTTTTATCATCTACTATGATGTAGCATTTCTTCTTTTTTCTTTTTAGAATCATGTACATTCCTATTTGGCTACCTAAGGCATCTAAATCTAAATTCTTATGAGCCATTAAGAAGATGGTATTGGCATTTCTTACTGCTTTATTGAGTTTTCTACGTTCTTTAATGATTCCCATATTTCCTCCTATAAAGTCTCATAAATATTATATAATAAAAGTTAGTCTTTGTCTAATAAAACAAAGGTTTCCAACAACAAAAAAATGTAGAATTTTCTACATTTTTATTTTGCAAATGGTAATAAGGCAATTGCACGTGCTCTTTTGATTTGTTTTGAAATAAATCTTTGATGTTCTGCACAGTTACCTGTTACACGTCTTGGTAAAATTTTACCTTTTTCATTGATATATTTTCTTAATGCTTCTGGATCTTTCCAATCAACGGTTTTTCCAGTACACATGATACATACTTTTTTCTTTCTTCTATTGAATTCTGCCATGTTCACTCCTCCTTTTCTTTGTTACTAGAAAGGTAATTCATCATCACTGATTTCGATATTTGAACCGAAGTCTGCGAATGGATTACTATCTATATCGGTTCCCTTTGGTTCTGGAGTATCTCCAAAATCGTATGGGGTTGGTCCTGCATTGTTTGCAGAACTATTCATATTACTTGAATTACTTGAGGAATTCTTTGATCCTAAAAATTCAACATTGTCAGCAACTACTTCTGTTACATATCTTTTTTGACCATTGTTGTCATCATAGCTTCTTGTTTGGATTCTTCCATCAATTGCTACTTGGCTTCCTTGTGTTAAATAATTTTTTACATTTTCTGCTTGTTTTCTCCATACCACGATATTAATGAAGTCAGCTTCTCTTTCTCCACTTTGATTGGTAAAGGTTCTATTGACTGCGATGGAGAATGTTGCAACAGCGGTATTGCTTCCTGTGTATCTTAATTCTGGATCTCTTGTTAATCTTCCTATTAAAAATACTTTATTCATAACTTTTAACCTCTTTCATTATTAGTCTTCTACTTTTACAACAATATGACGTAATAAACTTTCGTTAATTCTAGCAACACGTTTAAATTCTTCTTCTGCAGCTGCAGTTGCTTCTACTACAAATAAGTAATAGTATCCTGTTGAAAACTTCTTTACTTCATAAGCAAGTTCTCTTTGTCCCATTGGTTTTTCTTCTAGGATATTTGCTTTTGCATCTGTTAAAACCTTTTTCATAGATTCTGCTGTTTTTCTAATTTCTGCTTCCTCCATATCTGGTCTAACAACGAACATGATTTCATATTTATTCATTATTTTCCACCTCCTTTTGGACATTTGACTGTTATAAACAGTAAGGAGTATTTAAAATACTCGAAGGTATTATAACAAATTCTTGTTTTCTTTGCAAGTAATAATTCTATACATTAAAGCGGAAATGACAGATATCTCCATCTTGCATTAGATATTCTTTTCCCTCTAATCTTGCTTTTCCTGCTTCTTTTACTTTTAATTCGCTTCCACACTCGATTAAATCTTCATATGACATTACTTCTGCGCGGATAAATCCTTTTTCAAAGTCTGTATGAATGATTCCTGCACATTCTTTGGCATTCATTCCTTTACGGAACGTCCATGCTCTTACTTCATCTTTTCCTACTGTGAAATACGTTGCTAATCCTAAGGTATCATAGGTTGCGGTTATTAATTGATTTAGTCCAGATTCTTCTACTCCTAAAGCTTCTAGCATTTCTTTTTTTTCTTCTTCTGTCATTTCACTTAAGTCTTCTTCTACTTTGGCACATAGACTTACTACTTTAGCATTTTCTTTTTGTGCATACTCTTTTACTTTTTTAACGTATTCATTATCTGGATTTCCTAATTCGCTTTCTTTGATATTTGCAAGATAAATCATTGGTTTTGCTGTTAAAAAACTATACGTTTTAATGACTTTTTTCTCTTCTTCTTTTAATTCTATTTGACGAATTGGTTTGTTTTCCTCTAAGGTTTTTTTACATTTTTCTAAGGTTTCTACTTCTAATAGATCATTTTTATCTTTCGTTGTTCGTGCTTTTTTTGCTACTTTTTCTAGTCTATTTTGAATGATATCTAAGTCTGCAATCGCTAACTCTAGATTGATGGTTTCAATATCTCTTATTGGATCAATATTTCCCTCTACGTGAATAATTTTTCCATCATCAAAACATCTTACGACTTCTACTATCGCATCTACTTCTCGAATATGAGATAGGAATTTATTTCCAAGACCTTCTCCTTTGCTAGCTCCTTTTACAAGTCCTGCAATATCTGTAAATTCATAAGCTGTTGGAATAAAACGATTCGGTTCATACATTTCTTTTAATTTATCCATTCTTTTATCTGGTACAGTTACGACTCCTACATTTGGTTCTATGGTTGCAAATGGGTAATTTTCTGCTAAAATCTTTTGATTGGTAATTGCATTAAATAACGTAGATTTTCCTACATTTGGTAATCCTACTATTCCTGCGGTTAAACTCATATTTACACCTCTTTTTTCTACTTGTTTATTATACCATATATCTTATTTTTTCGTATAAAAAAATCATATCTTTCAATATGATTTTATATTGTTGGTACAACACCTGGTCCAATTGGTAATCCTATTATGTACCAAATGACTACAATTAGAATCCATGTTAGAGAAATGATTAGGAAATATGGGGTAATTAATCCTAAGGTTCCTCTAATCGTGTATGGTTTTTGTTTATTTAAGTTGTAGACATTTAAATATCCTATAAAGATGACAAAGGATGCCAGTAAAGGGGTATATCCTTTTGTCATGGAATCTGCTACTCTCATGACGATTTGAGCAAATTGTGGTGAAATATTTGATTGCATAAACATAGGGACAACGGCTGGAGAAAAGATTAACCACTTATTTGCAGGCGATGTTAAGAATATATTGGAGAATGCGATTAATAATAAAGATACAATGATTAGTGGTATGCCACTAAATTGCATATTTTCTAAGGCAGTTGCTAACCAAGCTGTTATGACTACTCCAATATTACTTTTTCTAAATACGGCAATGAATTGGGATACGACGAACATTAAGATAAAGATACTTCCAATATTATTAAAGTTCTTTCCTGCATTTTCTACGATGTTTTTATCATTTTTAATGGATTTACTTCCTACTCCATAAGCAATTCCACATAAAATAAAGAATAGGGATACGATATAGGTAAATCCATCTTGGAAGTATGCATTGGCACCAAATAATTGATTGACATATGCACTTTCTTTTAAGTCAAGTAATAATCCTGAAAATGGTAGACCTGGAATTAAGGCATAAATAAAGGCAATGGCAACTAAGATTGCTACTACTAGTGCATATCTTAATCCTCTTTTTTCATATTTATCTTGTTCAATTTGTCTTTGTTCTTCCTCTTCTAGATCAAAAGAATGATATTTTTCTGTTTCAGAATATTCTTCATCCTTTTTATATTTTCCAATCCTTGGAGCAATAATTTTTTCTATGACAATCGTTCCGACTATCGATAGGATAATGGATGCTGCAATAATGAAGATTAAGTTTGAAGTAAGAGCAATATGTGCTTTATCATCGATTAATCTTGCGGCATTTGTTGTGTAATTAATTAGTGATATTTCCATGGATCCTACAAAGACTGAGACTCCGTAACCAAAGGACACTCCACAAAAGGCTGTTACAATTCCTAATAATGGATTTCGATTGTTAATAAAGTATATCAAGGCTACCATTGGTATTAGAATGGCATATCCTACTTCATTAATTAGAGATGACATTGTTGAAATAAAAATAACTAAGAAGGTAAATAGGAATTTAGGCATTTTACTAATATGTCTTTTTGTAATTGTTTGAATAAATCCTGTTCCTTCTGCTACTGTTAATCCTATTAAAGATAAGATTAATGTTCCTAATGGAGCAAAACTTAAAAAGTTTTTCGCTGCATCACTAATTATAAATTTTATTCCATCAAATGATAATAAGTTTTCTACCGTAACCAATACTGGTTCTAATTCGTTGGTGTTTGTATTCACAGTATTATATGTTGCTTGCATCTGTAGTAGAGAAAGAATCCAACTTGCAAATACTGTTAGAAAGGTTAGGGCAATAAACATGGTTACTGGGTGAAAATAAAATTTCTTTAATCTAAGTTTTCCTCTTTCTTGCATATAGACACCTACTCCTTTATCTTCTTTAATTTCTTATTAAATTCTATTCTAGGAATGAGAACTGTTCTACCACAATTTAAACATTTTATTTTGATATCAGCTCCTACACGGACAATTTCCCACTCATTGGTTCCGCATGGATGTTGTTTTTTCATAATGACAATTGTTCCCAATCCATAGTTATTTTTTTCGTTTTCCATTGTCCTCATCTTCCTCTTTTTATTTATCGATTGCGATATTCAATAATTCTAAGATACGATTAAGATCTTTTTCATTTACAAAATTAATTTCTATTTTATTTTTCTTAATAGATACTTTTGTTCCTAATTTATCGCTCATTTCTTCTTCTAAATAAGAATATTCTCTATTTTCTTTTTTACGATGTTGTGGGTTTGTCTTGATAATTTTTGGTTCTTGTGTTAAAGATTCTAATTCTCTAACACTGATTCCTTCCTTGATAATTTTCTCTTCTAGTTCTTTTTGTTGTGTTTTATTATCTAATTTACTTAGTACTCTGGCATGTCCCATCGTGATTTTTTTTTGATTAATATCTTCTTGAATTTCGATTGGTAATGTTAAAAGACCTAGCATATTGGTAATATGACTTCTACTCTTTCCTAGGCGTTTTGCTAAATCTTCTTGCGTTAATGTTAGGGTTTCTTGTAATTTTTTATATGCGGTTGCTTCTTCAATTGCTGTTAAGTTTTCTCTTTGTAAGTTTTCTAGAAGAGCTATCTCCATCATCTGAGTATCATTAAATTCACGGATAATAGCTGGTATTTCTTCTAATCCCGCCATAAGAGATGCTTTTACTCTTCGCTCACCAGCTATAATTTCATATCCTTTAATTGATTTTTTAACAATAATTGGTTGAAATACTCCATGTTCTTTAATGGAATCTGATAATTCTTGTAAGGCCTCTTCATCGAAGACTTTTCTTGGCTGATAAGGATTGCTTCTTAATTCACTTAATTTTATGTTTACAATTTCTTCTTTTGGCGTTTCGCTTACAATTTTTTCTTCCACCGTACTATAGTCTAGTACTTCATTGTTAAAAAGTTCTTCTAGTCCTTTTCCTAATGCTCTTCTTCTTGGAATTCCACTACTCGATATATTATTGTTGGTTTCCATTTCTTTCAATCACTTCCTTTGCTAGATTGATATAGGCTTCAGCTCCCCTACTCTTTGGATCATATACAATAATTGGTTCTCCATGAGAAGGAGCTTCTGTTAGTTTTACTAATCTTGGAATAATGGTATTGTATACTTTTTCTTTAAAGAAACTACGGATATCTTCCACAACTTCAAATCCTAAATTGGTTCTAGAGTCTAACATGGTTAGTAATACTCCTTCAATATCTAATGTTGGATTTAAGGATTTTTGTGCCATCATAATGGTTTTTAATAATTGTGTAATTCCTTCTAGTGCGAAAAATTCACATTGTACAGGAATAATTACTGAATTGGATGCGGTTAAAGCATTCGTTGTAATGACATCTAATGATGGAGGACAATCGATGATAACATAATCAAACTCTTCTCTTAATTCTTGAAGACATATTTTTAATTGTTCTCCTTTTTTAAATCCTGCAATGGTTCTACTTTTTTCTAATAATTCGGCATTTAATCCTGCTAAATTAATGGTAGCAGGTACTACATATAAATTTTTATATTTTGTTTTAATCATTGCTTGTTGCATTGTGCATTCTTCTATTAAAACATCATAGATACTTTTTTCAATATCTCCTTTATTGATTCCTACACCAGTAGTTGTATTTCCTTGTGGATCTAGGTCTATTAATAATACTTTTTTCCCTAATACTGCTAATGATGCTGAAAGATTGATGCTAGTTGTTGTTTTTCCAACTCCACCTTTTTGATTTACTAATGATATAACCTTTCCCATCTAATCACCCATTTTCATATTACTAGTTTATTGTACCAAATAATCTTTTTTTTTGAAACTCTTTTCCTCAAAAAAAAGTAGATTTCAAAAATCTACTCTTTATCAATTTTAATAATAATTTGATATGACTTTGGAAAATTCATTTCATCTGCATTTATGCTTACACCGTGATTCTTTAAGTCTTCGATTGTTTGCTTGATTTTTTTGGTTGCTTCTTCAATTGTATAATTGCCTGTTGTACTTTCTCCTAAACCAATTGGTGTGCTGTCTATTGATGGTAAGATACTTGGAGAAAGATTGTTTTGTTCTGGAAGACTTGTGTTTTCTATCTTGATAGATGCTAACTCTGGAGATGAGAAGTAATCTTCTTTTTCTGCTTTTTCTTCCTTACTCATTGTTGGAGGAGTTGATGTTGGAATATTTAACAAGTTATCAATTGCTGCCCCACTGCTTGCTGCTTTGATATCGGTTGCATTTTGTCTTACTTCATTTACATTAATCGATGGAATCACATCTGGTAAGCCTGCTCCATTCATACCCATTCCTATATTTTGTTCTTTATTGTTTTCTCCATAATTAATAAATTTATCCATGGTCTTTTCCTCCCCTTCTGGGTCTTCATCATCTGGGTTCGTTGGAGGTGCAATTACCACTTTTCCATAATTTGATGTTTCTTCCTCAATTGTTGAAGAAGTTGGAATCAGTGGTGTAGAATCTAATAATCCTCCAATAGATGCAGAGGCATTTTGGTCAATTGGAATATCAGAAGCATCTTTTCCTTTTGGATATTTTTCTTTGATTTCCTCTTCTAGAGCTCTCACACTCATCTTTGTTGTAATAATTCTTTCTACCATTTCTTTTTGTACAGCGACATCTGGTACATTTAGTAATGCTCTTGCATGTCTTTCTGAGATTTGCTCTTTTAATAGAGATTCTTGAATTTCTTCTGGTAAAGATAATAATCTTAATTTATTCGCTACTGCAGATTGACTCTTTCCCATTGTTCTTGCTAATTCTTCTTGAGTCATCTGATCTAGTTCTAATATTTTTTGATAAGTTCTTGCTTCTTCTATTGGGTTTAAATTTCTTCTTTGTAAATTCTCAAGCAATGCTACTTTAGAACTTTCTTTATCATCTAAATTGCGTATAATTGCTGGTATTTTAGTCATTCCTGCCAAAGCAGATGCTTTATATCTTCTTTCTCCTGCAATGATTTCATATTTTCCATTGATGTTTCTTACAATAATTGGTTGAATTACGCCATGTTCTTTAATAGATACTGCTAATTCTTTCAATGCTTTTTCATCAAACACTTCTCGTGGTTGAAATCTATTTGGAATAATATCATCTAGATATAATTGTACTACTTCATCTTTATTTTCATCATACATGATAATCCCTCACTTTATTCTTTTATTTTGCCTATATTATCATTATAATGTATTTTCTTTCTTCTTTCAACTTATTTTCATAGAAAAAGCATGTAAAAATTACATACTTTTTTTTCTCATAACGACTAGTGTTCTTATACTATTTTCTTTTGGAAGATAAAACTTTTCTAGTTGATTTATTGTGTATTTTTTCTCTAATTTTTGTCTTACTTCTCTTGTTAATTCTTCTTCTACATTTGCTTTCATTGCAACAAAGATTCCTTCTTTAGCAACTAAATGCATCGTATAATTCACTAATTTTTCTATGTTGGCTACTGCTCTAGAAGTTACTACATCAAATTGTCCTTTATATTCTTCTCCTCTTGTATGAATTGCTGTAATGTCTTTTAAATCTAATTTTTTAATGACTTCTTGTAGATAATTTACTCTTTTTTGTAAGGAATCAATTAGTGTTACTTTTAGATTAGGAAAACAGATTTTTAAGACTATTCCTGGGAATCCTGCTCCTGTTCCCACATCGCATAATGTTTCTACTTTATTTAGATTCACTACTTTTTGTATGGTTAAGCTATCATAAAAGTGTTTTAAATAAACTTCTTTTTCCTCTGTAATACGAGTTAAGTTTATCTTTTCATTCCATTCTAACATCATTGAGTAAAATTCTTGTAGTTTTTGCATCTTGTCTTCACTCATTTGAATTCCTAATTTGGTTACTTCTTCTATGAATTCTTCTTTATTCATTTTTTCCATACTCCTTTTTTAAGTATACAGATAAAATGGAAATATCTGATGGGTTTACTCCACTAATTCTTATTGCTTGTGCTATGGTTGTTGGTCTTACTTCTTTTAATTTTTGTCTTGCTTCACTCGCAATATTTCTTACTTTATCATAGTCTATGTTATCTGGAATTTGTTTTTTTTCTAATTTTAGTAGTTTTTCTGCTTCTTTATAGGCTTTTGCAATATATCCTTCATATTTTAAATTGATTTCTACTTGTTCTTTGATTTCTTTTTTATATGGAATTTCGATAAAGTTTTCTATCCATTTCATTGTTATTTCTGGTCTTCTTAATAGTTGTTCATAAGTCATAGTTGCATTTGGTACTTGAAAACCTTCTTTTTGGAACGTTTCTTCTACTTCTTTTGTTATTTTTAATTTGTTTTCTCTTAAGTATGCATGTAATTGTTGTATTTTTTCTTCTTTTTCTTGTAGTCGATTGTATTGTTCTTGATCAATGAGTCCTACTTCATATCCATATTTTCTTAGTCTTTGATCGGCATTATCACTTCGTAATAAGAGGCGAAATTCTGCTCGTGATGTTAGTAAACGATAAGGATCTCTAATTCCTTTTGTAATTAAGTCATCAATTAAGACTCCAATATAGGCTTCGTTTCTTTTTAAGACAAGAGGGTCTTTCCCTTCTAATTTCAAGGATGCATTGATTCCTGCCATTAATCCTTGGCAAGCTGCTTCTTCATAACCACTTGTTCCATTAATTTGTCCAGCAGTAAAGAGATTTTCTAGTATTTTGGTCTCTAAATTGTTCTTTAACTGTGTTGGATAAATAGCATCATACTCAATGGCATATCCATATTTTAAGATTTTCGCATGTTCAAAACCAGGTAGAGAATGGACCATTTTTTCTTGCACTTCTTTTGGCATAGAAGTAGAAAAACCTTGTAAGTACATATCATCATAGTATCTACTTTCTGGTTCAATAAATAATTGATGTCTTTCTTTATCTGAAAAGCGAACTACTTTATCTTCTATAGATGGACAATATCTTGGCCCGATTCCTTCAATATCATCTAAAGCGCCATACATGGAAGATTTTTCTAGATTCTCGCGAATAATTCGATGAGTTTCTTCTGTTGTATAGGTTAAATGACATGGAATTTGATCTTCTATTTTATATTGTGGTTCTAAGTCGAAACTAAAGGTTAGGTATTCATTATCTCCTGGTTCTACTCTTGTTTTGGAAAAATCAATGGTTTTTCTATCTATTCTTTGAGGAGTGCCTGTTTTTAAACGTATGATTTGAAAACCGTATTCTCTTAATTTATCACTTAGAAAATTAGATGGTCTTTCTCCATGTGGTCCTTGTCTTGTTCTTGTATTTCCTACTAAGATATCTGCTTTTAGATAGGTTCCTGTTGTTAAAATGACTATCTTTGACTCTATCTTTTCTCCATTTTCTAGGATAACTCCTTTTACTTGTCCTTCTTCTACGATTAAGTCTTCTACCATTGCTTCTTTTATTTCTAGGTGTTTTTGTTCTTGCAATGTTTTTAACATCTCTTTTGGATACGTGATTTTATCTCCTTGTGCTCTTAGGGATTGTACAGCAGGTCCTTTTGCCTTATTTAACATTTTTATTTGTAGATGGGTTTTATCGGCTATTTTTCCCATAATTCCACCTAAGGCATCGATTTCTCTTACTACAATTCCTTTTGCACTACCTCCTATATGAGGATTACATGGCATATCTGCTATATTTTTTAAATTACTGGTAATAAGTAGTGTTTTATGATTTTTTTTGGCACTGGCATAGGCTGCTTCACATCCTGCGTGTCCTCCTCCTACTACTATAATTTCATACATGGTTTCACCCTCTTTATTTTCCAAGGCAAAATCTAGAGAACATTTCATCTAATAATTCTTCTTCATATGTTGTTCCATTAATTGTTCCTAGTTCTTCCCAGATGTTTTTAATATCCATCTCTATCATATCAATTGGCATTTCTTCTTGTAGGGATTTTTCAATATCCTCTACTCTTTGTAAACATCTTTTCAATATACTGATGCTTCTAGAGTTGCTTAAATAAGTTGGATCTTTTGTCTCAATTTCTTGCATATGAAAGTAATCCTCTATTTTTTCTTTTAAGGTTTCTATTCCTTTTTGCTCTTTCATACTCATTTCAATTACTCTTGATGAATCTACTTCTAATTTTGTACGATCTAATTTTGCCTCTAGATCTATTTTATTAATAATTACAATATATTTTTTCTCTTTGATTTTATCAAATAATTCTTTATCTTCTTCTGTTAATGGTTCATTGTTATTTAGTAAGAATAATATTAAATCTGCTTCTTCGATTGCTTTGATACTCTTCTCTACTCCGATTGCTTCGATTTTGTCTTCTGTCTCTCTGATTCCTGCAGTATCAATCATATTTAATAAGATTCCATTTATCATGACTTGTCCTTCTACTATGTCTCTTGTTGTTCCCGCAATCTCTGTTACAATGGCTTTTTCTTCTTGTAAAAGGGTATTTAAAAGAGAACTTTTCCCTACATTTGGTCTACCGATAATTGCTGTTTTAATTCCTTCTTTGATGATTTTGCCATTTTCAGACTCTTTTAGAATCTTTTTTATTTTTTCTTTTAATTTTGTAATTTTTGGAATTAAAACATCGTTGGTCATTATTTCTACATCATCATATTCTGGATAATCTATATTTACATTGATATTAGAAATAATTTGTACCATATCACTTCTTAATTCATTGATTAAATTAGAGGTTTTTCCATCTATTTGATTGGCTGCCATTTTTCTTTGAATTTCTGTTTTGGCATCAATCATATCCATCACTGCTTCTGCTTCTAATAAGTCAATTCTACCATTTAAGAAAGCTCTTTTCGTGAATTCTCCTGGTTCTGCCATACGGCAACCATTTTCTAATAACAATTCTAATACTTTATTGGTTGGAGCGATTCCTCCATGTGTATTTATTTCTACTACATCTTCTGTTGTGAACGTTTTTGGGGATTTCATTACTGATACTAGTACTTCATCGATTCTTTCTTCTTGATCTACAATATGACCATAATGAATGGTATGAGTTTCTACTTTTTCTAAGTCTTTTCCTTGAAAGATCTTATTTACAATCGCAATTGCTTCTTCTCCACTTACACGGATAATGGAAATTGCCCCTACTCCTTGACTTGTTGCAATCGCACATATTGTATCATTCACGGTATCCCTCCTTTTTCCTGGTAGTATTATAGCACATATCTTTTTTTTACGATATAAAAAAAGAAGATTTATTCTTCTTCTTTTGGTTTTATTACTACGTAGCGGTTTGGTTCTTCTCCTTCACTTTCTGTATAAACTCCTTTAAAATTCGTTAATACATTGTGAATAATTCTTCTTTCATAGGAATTCATAGAATCTAATTTTGCCTCTACTTTTGATGTTCTTACTTCTCTTGCAATTCTCTTTGCTAAATGTTCTAATGATTTTTCTCTTTTTTCTTTATATTCATTTACATCTAACATGAATTTATAATTTCTACCAAGTACTTTACTTAAATGTCCACTTACAATCATCGTTAATGCTTTTAGATTTTTTCCATTTTTGCCAATTAATAGTGCGTCGTTATCTGAATAAATAATGTATTTTGGGACTTCTTCTTTATTTTTTACTTCAATATTTACGCTTAGTCCCATATTTTTTAGGATTTGCATTAAGTAATCTTTAATATATTTGATAACTTCTCTTTTTTCGATTACTTCGATTTCTACCTTTTTACTCTTAAATAAACCACCTTTTGATTCCCCTAATTCTTTAATGAATAAGTTTTCTTCTACTTCTTGTAATTCTTCTTTTGCTTTTTGAATCGCTTCTTCTTTGGTTTTTCCAAAATAACTATGCTTTTCCATTTACTTCTTTACTCCTTTTCACTAATATATTTTGAACTATGGTGAACAAATTAGATGTTACCCAGTAGATTCCTAATCCTGTTGGCATAAATAATGCTGTAATAATAATCATTCCTGACATCATCATTGGCATCATTTTCATGGTTGGATCTTCCATATTACCAGTGGAATTCATTTTAAATGAGAAGTATGTTGTTGCGGCAATGATTAACATTAATAGGATATAAGCATAAAAGGTTACACTTCCAATTCCTACTGATGGTGTTGTTCCTAGTTGTAGTCCTAAGAATTTATCTTCGAAGATTACAGGTGTTCTTTGAACTGCTTCGAAGAATGCTACAAAGATTGGTAATTGAATGAATGCAAATAAGCATCCAGATAATGGACTAATATGATATTTTTGATAAACCGCTAAGATTTCTTGATTTTGTTTCATCATGGATTCTTGATCTTGCTTTCCTTCATATTTCTTTTGAATTCTATTTAACTCAGGTTGTGCTTTTTTAATGATTTCAGATTGCATTGCTGTTTTTTTCGTTATTGGGAAAGCGATTAATCGAATGATTAAACTAATTAAAATAACCGAAATACCATAATTTTTTACTAAATTTCCTAATTTTAGAAGGATGTAGGCTAATGGTTTTACAAAGATGCTTGTCCATAACCCTTCATATTTTCCTGATGTAATTTTAAATTTACTACATTCTGGAAGAGATTCTATTTTTACTCCATTTTTTTCATAGATTGATAATGTATCTTTATTTGTTGGTCTACAAATAATATTTTGTGTTAATGTCTGACCTGTCTTTTGGTTTTTTACAACCTTATTATTACTATCCGTTAATGTTTTTGTACATCCTGTTGAAAGTATTAATAATATTAGGATAATAATTACTTTCCATTTTTTATTTTTCATAATGTTCCTTTCTGTTGCTACTATTGAAAAGCTCTATCCAGTCTTTTTCTAATTCTTGATAGTTTTTTTCTAGTGCCCCTTTCCTTAATATTATAATATAATCTGTTCCATTAATATAGTCTTTTTTATTATTATCAATCATACTGCGAATTCTTCTTTTATATTTATTACGAAAAACTGCATTTCCAAGCTTTTTACTTACAGAGATTCCATAACGATTATATGGTAATTTGTTTTCTTGTTGATAAACGACAAAACTACGATTTTTAAGACATCTTCCCCTACTCATTATTTTTTCAAAATCCTGAGTATTTTTTACGATATATAGTTTTCTCATAAAAATCACTACCCTTTTAAGTAAAAAACCACTGTTTTAGCAGCGGTGTTTTATTTGCATAAACTTTTACGTCCTTTGCGACGACGACGATTTAATACATTTGTTTTTTTACGTGCAAAAAATCCTAGTCTTTTTGATTTTTTACGATTATTTGGTTGATATGTTCTTTTCATTGCTTCCACCTCCCGACATAAATCTACATTATTATAATAATAGATTCCTTGTTTTGTCAAATAAAACTTTTCTAATTTTCTTTTTTCCACTAATCCACAGGTATGTGGAAAACAGTTATCCACCCTGTTTATTGAAAATTTGTGGAAAATGTGGATAACTTTCTTATTCTCTTAATTTATCCCCAAAAAAATTGTGGATAACTTTGTGGATAAACGGTGGAAAAAACTTTTTCCATAAAAATTGTTTATTTTTTCAACAAATTAATGTAGAATAAAACGTGATTAATGAATCTTGTGGGGAGATGGTAATTTGAATGTAGATATCGTATGGTCAAAATTACTAAGTAATCTTAAAGATAAGCTTACATCTCTGTCCTATAATACTTGGTTCTGTGAAACGGAATTATATCAATTGATTGATGGAAAAGCAATTATCATTGTTCCTATGCCTATTCATAAAAGACATTTATCTGAGAATTATTCTGATATGATTTCTAACTTATTATATGAAATAACTAATGAAAATTATGATTTAATCTTTACTTTAAAAGAGGAAATCGAAGAGGAAAAAAAGAAAGAATTAGAAGAAATCGAGAGAAAGAAAGAGAGTGAACTTAGCGTTGATTCTGTTGATATAGAACGAAAAAATACAAAAATCTCTTCTAATTTGAACCAAAATTATACTTTTGATAACTTTATTGTTGGAAATTCCAATCGTTTTGCACATGCTGCTGCATTATCTGTTGCGGAAAATCCTGGTAAAATCTATAATCCTTTATTTTTATATGGAAATAGTGGAGTAGGGAAGACGCATTTGATGCACGCAATTGGAAATTTTATCCAAGAAAACTCCAATAAACGTGTTTTATATGTCACCAGTGAACAGTTTATTGATGAATTTGTTAAAACAAATCGGAAGGACGAGGGAGGAACAAACTTCAATTATGTTGAGTTTTTTAAAGATAAATACCGAAATATCGATGTCTTAATTATTGATGATATTCAATATTTAGGAGGTGCTCAACAATCTCAACAAGAATTTTTCCACACTTTTAATAATTTATTTAATGATAGTAAACAAATTATTGTATCTTCTGATCGTAGTCCTGATGACTTAAAACTATTAGAAGAGCGTTTAATTACAAGGTTTAGTTGGGGATTACGAGTAAATATTTCTCCTCCTGATTACAATTTAAGACGAGATATTCTTAAAAAGAAAATTATTGCGAATAACTTTGAAAAAGATATTCCTGATGATGTAGTAGAGTATATTGCTTCTAATATAGGTCCTGATGTAAGGCATTTAGAGGGCGCTATTACAAGATTGGTTGCTTATTCCACAATTATGGGTGGAGAAAAAATAACTTTAGATCTTGCTATAGAAGCATTAAAGGACTTTAATACTAAAGGAGTAGGGGAAAAGAATGATGTTCATCGTATTCAAAAAATTGTATCTGAATACTTTCAGATTTCCGTAGAAGATATTCGAAGTAAGAAAAGAAGTTCTAATATCTCATTTCCAAGACAGATTGCTATGTACCTCTGTAGGGATTTAACAAATGAGTCTTTTCCTAAGATAGGCATTGAATTTGGTGGAAAAGATCATTCTACTGTCATGCATTCCGTAGAAAAGATAGAAAAAGAGATTCGTGAAAATAAAGATTTGGCTAATATTATTGAAAAATTAAAGAAAGATATCGGGATTGTGCAATAATTTGAATTATTAACAAATTATCCACAAGTTAAATATTCATTTATGCTTACCATTTATAAGAAAAAATGACATTTTTAACAATTTCCACAGTAATAATAAAAATAATTTTAAAGAAAGAAGGAATATAATATGAAATTTACGATTAAGAAGGATTTATTACTTGATGCCTTAATAAAAGTATCTAAGGCAATCTCTACTAAGAATTTAATTCCAGTACTTGGAGGAATTAAATTTGATTTAAAAAAGAAAAAATTGGTTTTAACTGCTAGTGATAATGATATTACGATTCAAACTGTTATAGAAAGTAATTCAGATGATGAATTTAAGATTGATAGTGAAGGTAGTATTATAATATCTGGAAAGTATATTTTAGATATTGTTAGAAAATTACCTGATGAATATATTAATATAGAAGTTATAGATGAGTTAAAGATTTTGATTTATACAGAAAATAGAGAATTTAATTTAAATGGTATTAGTGAATCTGAATATCCTAATATTGGTCTTGAAGAAAGTAAAAAGAAAATTGATTTAAAAGCAGGTACTTTAAAAGCTATTGTTAATCAAACTGCTTTTGCTACTTCTAATGAGGAAAGTAAACCTATTCTTACTGGTATTAACTTTAATATAGTAGGGGATATGTTAGAATGTAATGCTACAGATTCTTATCGTTTAGCTAGAAAGATTGTTAAATTAGATAAAGTTAGTGATGAAAATTATAATATTGTTATTCCTAGTCATAATCTTTTAGAATTTGTTAAGATTTTAGGAGATGATGAAGAAGTTGTTGAATTACATATCTTTAGTAATAAGATTTTATTTAAAAATGGTAATTTAAAATTCGAATCTCGTTTAATTAATGGTGCTTATCCTAATACTTCTAATTTATTACCAGATGATTCTATGCTTGTTGTTAGTACTAATTTAAATGATTTCTATAACGTTATTGATCGTGTTAGTATTTTAACTAGTGATAAAGAGAAAAATATTGTTACTTTAGAAACGAATGGTAATACTTTAATTTTAAAGAGTAGTTCTGTTGAGATTGGTAGAGTAGAGGAGAAAATGAATATTGTTAAGAATAATGATGAAGATATTAAAATCTCCTTTAGTGCTAAATATATGATGGATGCTTTAAAAAGTTTTTCCACAGAATCTGTTGATTTACATTTTGTAGGAGAAATTAAACCAATTTTAATTAAATCTACAGAAGATGAGAGTTTAACTCAATTAGTTTTACCAATTCGTACTTATTAAAAAGAGAAATCAAAAGAATTTCTCTTTTTTTTTGCAATAAATCTTATTTATCGACAAAAATAGATTATTTTCGACATTTTTGTTTGTTATTTTAGTAGGCAAGAACTTTTTATTAGGTTCTGAAGGGGGATTTTTTATGATTCATAAATATGAATTTAGTAAAGGAACTTTAGCAATTGTTCCAAATGATGAAGAAACTAGTTTAGTTTTAGAAGATAAGGAGAGGTATATTGTTCAAGAAAAGCCATTTCGTATTATGGAAGATAGTTGTCATTACTTTGGAAGTAGTTATGAAGGAAGAAAAGAGGGAGCTAAGGCTATTTTAGGTGCTGAATATAAAGTACCAATTGTTGTTGAGGATTCTTCTAATTTGATTGCTTTTCCAACGACATCGCCATATGCTGATGATTGTGCTTGGATTTCTTTAAAAAGAGTCTTCAATATTTATAAGATTGATAACTATCACACGAAAATTGTGTTTGATAATCAAGAAGAAATCATTGTTCCATGTTCCTTTCGATCTGTTGAAAATCAACTATCGAGAGCTTCTCGTTTAGATTTAGTTTTACAAAACCGAAAAAATAGTTAAAAAACTATTTTTTTCGTGCTTTAAAAGCTCATATATGGTATAATATTACTGTATGTATAGGAATACCACATTAGGGGATAGGTGAGAGTATGTGTCTTTTAATCGGGTTTAAATGAAAATTAATAAAATAAATCTTGTTCATTTTCGTAATTATTTAAAATTAAATTTATCTTTAGGTCCTCAAATGAATATTTTTGTTGGGGATAATGCACAAGGAAAGACTAATATTTTAGAAGCAATTACGATTTTAGCACTTACAAAATCACATCGAGTAGGAACAAGTCCTAATATTATTATGTTTTCTAAGAATAAATGTAGGATTGGTGGGACAGTCCAAAAAGATAAAATTCTTACCAAATTAGATGTGGAAATTACTGAAGATACAAAAAAATTAAGTGTGAATCATACGAATATCAAAAAAGTAGCGGATTATTTATCTCATTTAACTATTATTGTATTTACTCCAGATGATTTAGAGATTATTAAAGGATCTCCTAGTGAGAGAAGAAATTTATTAAATATTCAGTTATGTCAATTATCTAGAGAATATGTAAAAGTTTATAATGAATATAATCGTTTATTAAAAACTAGAAATGAGTATTTAAAGATTTTATTTCAAAATAGTATTGCAGATACTAATTATTTGGATATTATTACGGATAAGTTAATTGAAAAAGCTATTTTTATTTATCAAAAAAGAAAAGAGTATCTTGATTTCATTAATTTACATATTAATGAATATTTTCAAAAGATTACAAATGATGATGGTATTCGAGTTTGTTATCTACCAAATGTTATTTTTGATGATTATGAATATGAGACTATTCGTAAAAAATTAAAGCATACATTTAAGAAAAATTATATGAAAGAACTTAATTATGGTATGACAATATATGGTCCACATCGAGATGATTTTGTTTTTGAATATCGTGGAAATGATTTAAAATATTATGGTTCTCAAGGACAACAAAAGGTAGCAATTTTATCTTTTAAATTATCAGAAATTCCTATTTTTCAAGAGATTACGGGGACTTTACCTGTTTTACTTCTTGATGATATTTTTAGTGAATTAGATATTAAAAAGAGAAATCAACTCCTTAGATTTATTCAAATTGATGGTATTCAAAGTATTATTACTACTACAGATTTGCGAAATATTCAAAAGAAATATATTAATCAAGCAAATGTTTATGTTGTAAAAGATGGAAATATAGAAAGAAGGTAAGAATATGGAAGAAAAAGTAAAAAATGATTATGATTCTTCGGCTATACAAGTCTTAGAAGGGTTAGAAGCTGTTCGAAAAAGACCTGGTATGTATATTGGTACAACTAGTTCTAGAGGACTTCACCATTTAGTTTGGGAGATTGTGGATAATTCTATTGATGAGGCATTAGCTGGATATTGTACCCATATCGAAGTAACAATTTGCAAAGATAATAGTATTATTGTAAAAGATGATGGTAGAGGGATTCCTGTTGATATTCATCCAAAGACTGGTAAAAGTACGGTAGAAACTGTTTATACGGTTCTTCACGCTGGAGGAAAATTTGGTGGTGGAGGATATAAAGTATCTGGAGGACTTCATGGTGTTGGTGCAAGTGTTGTTAATGCTTTATCTGACTGGTTAGAAGTTAAGGTATATCGTAATGGAAACGTTTATTATCAAAGATATAGTAATGGTGGACATCCTGATGATGAATTAAAGGTTATTGATCATTGTGATTTAGAAAGAACAGGTACGGTTGTTCATTTCTTACCAGATGATGATATTTTTACAGAAACTACTGTTTATGATTATGATATTTTAAAAAATCGTTTAAAAGAATTAGCTTTTTTAAATAAAGGACTTAGAATTTCTTTATATGATGAGAGAGAAGCAGATAAAAAAGATTCTTTCTGTTATGAAGGTGGACTTGTAGAATATGTACAAATGCTTAATAAAGCAAAGAATCCTATTCATGAGACGATTGTGGATATTGATGGTGAAGATAGTGATATTCGTGTAGAAGTAGCTTTACAATATAATGAATCTTATAATGAGAGTATTTATTCTTTTGTTAATAATATTACAACTCCTGAAGGTGGTACTCATGAAGATGGTGTTAGAAGAGCTTTAACTAGAATTCTTAATAAATATGCTTCTAATGCTGGTATTTTAAAAGAAAAAGATGATCCATTATCTGGAGAAGATGTACGTGAAGGTTTAACAATGATTATTTCTGTTAAACATCCTAATCCTCAATTTGAAGGACAAACTAAGACTAAATTAGGAAATAGTGAAGTTCGTGGAATTGCTGATAAAATCTTTTCTGAGACATTTGAAAGATTTTTAATGGAAAACCCTGATCAAGCTCGTATTATTGTAGATAAAGCTATGACTGCTAGTAGGGCAAGAGTTGCTGCTAAAAAAGCACGTGAACTTACTCGTAGAAAGGGAGACTTAGATGTTACGAATTTCTATGGAAAACTTTCTGATTGTAAAAGTAAAGATGCAACTGTTTCTGAAATCTTTTTAGTCGAGGGAGATTCTGCTGGAGGATCTGCTATTAAAGGTAGAGATTCTATGACGCAGGCTATTTTACCTTTACGTGGTAAGATTTTAAACGTAGAAAAAGCAAGACTTGATAGGGCTCTTAGTAATGAAGAAATTCGTACGATTATTACGGCTTTTGGAACTGGAATAGGGGAAGAGTTTGATTTATCTAAACTTCGTTATCATAAAATTATTATTATGACAGATGCTGATGTAGATGGTAGTCATATTCGTGTGTTGTTACTTACTTTATTCTATCGTTTCTTCCGTCCTATTGTTGAAGCTGGACATGTTTATGCTGCTCAACCGCCATTATTTTGTATAAAACATGGAAAAACGATTAAATATGTTCTTAATGAAGAAGAAAGAGATGAGTATCTTGCTACTTTATCTCCTAATACCAAATATGATATTGCTCGTATGAAAGGTTTAGGAGAGATGGATGCAGAAGAGTTAAATGAAACGACTATGGATATTCATAAACGTGTATTAAGACAAATTACTGTAGATGATGCTATGGCAGCAGATGAGGTTTTCTCTAAGTTGATGGGTGAAGAAGTTGAACCTAGACGAGAGTTTATTGAAACGAATGCAACTTATGTTGAAAACTTAGATGTTTAGGAGGTTTATATGGATCGATTAGAAAAAAATAATATTGTTAAAGAAGTCCAAGATTCCTTTTTGGAATATTCAATGAGTGTTATTGTTGCTCGTGCTTTACCTGATCTTAGAGATGGTTTAAAGCCTGTTCATAGACGTATTTTATACTCTATGTTTGAATCTTGTTATACTCCTGATAAACCGCATAAAAAGAGTGCTAGAATTGTTGGAGATGTTATGGGTAAATATCACCCACATGGAGATTCTTCTATCTATGAAGCTATGGTTCGTATGGCTCAAGATTTTTCTTACCGTTATATGTTAGTTGATGGACATGGTAATTTTGGTAATATAGAAGGTTATGGGGCTGCTGCTATGCGTTATACTGAGTCTCGTCTTTCTAAGATATCTTTGGAATTGCTTCGAAATATCAATAAAGATACGGTTAATTTTATTCCTAACTTTGATGAGAGTGAAAGAGAACCTGAAGTTTTACCTTCTAGATTTCCTAATATTTTAGTAAATGGTACAACGGGTATTGCTGTTGGTATGGCAACGAATATTCCTCCTCATAACTTAGGGGAAGTCATTGATGGTTGTGTTGCTTATATTGATAATCCTGATATTACTTTAGATGAAATGATGAAGTATATTAAAGGTCCTGATTTCCCTACTGGTGCTATTATTCTTGGAAATAGTGGTATTAGACAAGCTTATGAAACGGGTAGGGGAACTATTACGATACGTAGTAAGGCTACTATAGAGGAATCTAATGGCAAACAATGTATTGTTATTGATGAGGTTCCTTATGGTGTTAATACTTTAGAGTTAAAAAATAAAGTTGCTGAACTTGTTCATAATAAAATTATTGATGGAATTGCGGATTATCATTCTGATTTAAAAGATGGAATTAAAATTACAATTACTTTAAAAAAGGATGCGAATGCTCAAGTTGTTTTAAATAAGTTATATAAACATACGCAATTTCAAACAACTTATGGTATTATCTTTTTAATGCTTGATCAAGGAGTTCCTAAAACTCTTGGTTTAAAAGATATTATTGTTAAGTATATTGATTATCAAAAAGAAATTATTATTCGTAGAACACGCTTTGATTTAGATGTTGCGGAAAAAAGAGTTCATATTTTAGAGGGTTTAAAGATTGCTCTTGATAATATTGATGCTGTTATTAAAATTATTCGTGGTGCTGATTCTGATGATGAAGCTCGTGATGGTTTGATGAAGAACTTTGGTCTTACGGATGTTCAAGCAAATGCTATTCTTGAGATGAAATTACGTCGTTTAACGGGCTTAGAGCGTGAAAAGATTGAAAGTGAACTAAATGACTTGTTAAAGTTAATTGAAGAATTAAAGGCTATTTTAGCTAGTGATCAGAAGATATTAGAAGTTATTAAAAATGAATTATTAGAAATTAAACAAAAATATGGTGATGAGAGACGTACTCATATTGATATGACTGCTATTGAGTATATTGAAGATGAGTCTTTGATTCCTGAGGAAGATATCATTATTAATCTTACTAAGAATGGTTATATTAAACGTTTAAGAACCGATACTTATAAGACACAAAATCGTGGTGGTGTAGGTATTAAAGGTATGTCTACTAACGAAGAAGACTTTGTGGAAAGAATTTTATCGATGAGTACCCATGATTATCTATTATTCTTCTCGAATCGTGGTAGAGTCTATCGAATGAAGGGTTATGAGGTTCCTGAATTTTCTAGACAATCTAAAGGAATTCCTGTTATTAATTTATTGCCACTTGAAAAAGATGAGAACATTCGTTCGATATTGAGTGTTAAACCGAATGATGGATTTACTAAATATTTATTATTTGTTACGAAGAATGGTATTGTTAAACGTACTGCTATTGAAGAGTTTGATAACATTCGTAAGAGTGGTAAAATTGCTATTGTTTTAAGGGAAGATGACGAATTAATTACTGTTAAAAAGACCTGTGGAAAAAATGAAATTGTCATTGGTGCAAGTAATGGACGTATGGTTCGATTTGATGAAAATGAGATTCGAAGCATGGGTCGTAGCAGTTCTGGTGTTAAGGGTATTGAACTAGAAGGTGCTATTGTTGTTGGTGCTGATGCTGTGGAATCTGGCCATATGGTATTAATTGTTACAGCTAATGGTTATGGAAAGAAATCTTATATTGATGAGTATCGTTTAACTCATCGTGGTAGCAAAGGTGTTAAGGCATACAATGTCACAGACAAGAATGGTATTTTGGTATCTCTTAAGTGTTTTAATCCTGATGCTTTATTAGATCTTATCTTAATGACAGATAGTGGTACTATTATTAAACTTCCTCTTGATCAAGTTTCTACGTTAAAGAGAGCTACTCAAGGTGTTCGGTTAATGAATTTAAAGGATGAACAAAAAGTTTCCACTGTTGCTTTGGTAGAAAAGGATAAGAACGAAGAAGAATCCACAGAAAATGTGGAGGATTCTGATAATGAATTTCAATCAGATGAAAATAATCACAATGACATTGCTGATGAAGAAACAAAAGAGGAAAATGAATAATTTTCCTCTTTTCTTTTTTATATTTAAAGGTCTAATTTAGGCCTTTTTTTGATATTAAAGGGAATTGTTACCTGTGGATAAAATGTTTTTGTTGTGAAAAATATTTCCCGGGAAATAATTTTTAGTGTTTCACGTGGAACTAATAGAGTGTTTGGGAAATATTTCCCGGGAAATAAAATTTTATTTTTCAACTAATTTTGTGTATTTTAAAATTCTTATGTTTCACGTGAAACTTTTTTCCACAAAAAATGTTAATTTCTATTTAATTTACTTTTCTATCATTTTTATTTTTTCTTCTTTTTTTTGCTAAAAAGCGATTTTAGTTTATTCATTTGTTTCACGTGAAACATTTATCCACAATTTTTGTTTATAATTAGATTTTTTTCTCTTTTTTATTCACAAATATTTACTTTTTATCCACTTTATAATAAAATAATAAACGTGCAATGAAAGTGATTGAACCAGGTCAGGATCGGGAGATAGCAGCCTTAAGGTCCGCCTTTCATGTGCACTTTTTCTATTTATGGAGGAATTTATGGATAAACAGTACTTTTCTGTTGCTTTTCTTGAAGCAAAGAAAGCTTTTGAACAAGATGAAGTTCCAATTGGAGCTGTTATTGTGAAAGATGGCAATATTTTAGCTTCTGCACATAATCAAAAAGAAAAAGATTGTTGTTGCACTTCTCATGCAGAGATTTTAGCAATTCAACAAGCTTCTTCTAAATTACATAATTGGAGACTTGAAGATTGTGATTTATATGTTACTTTGGATCCTTGTCCTATGTGTGCAAGTGCGATAAAACAAGCAAGAATTCGTAATGTCTATTCTTGTTTAAACAATAACGACTTTCATAATCTTGAGTTAATTCAATCTATTTTTCAAACAGATTCTGTTAATCCTGAAGTACATTTTGAATCTAATTTAGAAGTTCAAAAAGGAAAAGAAATCTTAAGTGAGTTCTTTAAAAAGCAAAGAAAACGTTAATTTCTTTGCTTTTATGTTATAATAAATCATGAATGGGAGGTTTCTTATGTATCATGCTTTATATCGTAAATATCGTCCTTCTGATTTTGATTCTGTTGTTGGACAGGACGCTATTATTAAAACATTAAAAAATTCTATTAAAAATCATAATTTTTCACATGCCTATATGTTTTTTGGTCCACGTGGAACTGGTAAAACAACGGTTTCTAAAATTTTTGCAAGAAACGTGAATTGCTTGTCTCCTGTTGATGGAATTGCGTGTCAAAAATGTGAAGCTTGTCAAGTTTCTTTTTCACATGATTGTATTGATATTATTGAGATTGATGCTGCTTCTAATAATGGTGTTAATGAGATTCGGGAATTAAGAAATAATGTTAATTTGGTTCCTAGTTCCTTACATTATAAGGTTTATATTGTTGATGAAGTTCATATGCTTTCGGATGCTGCATTTAATGCCTTACTTAAGACTTTAGAGGAACCACCTGAACATATTATCTTTATTCTTGCTACTACAGATCCTCAAAAGGTACCTGAAACGATTATTTCCCGTTGTCAATGTTTCTCTTTTAAAAGAATTTCTAATGAAATGATTCGAAAAAGATTAGAATATGTTTGTAAAGAAGAAAAAATTAAAATTGAAGATTCTGTTTTAGATCGTATTGCAGTTATGTCCGATGGTGGATTACGAGATGCTTTGGGTTTACTTGATAAAATGGTTTCGTATACAAACGATAAAATTACTTTAGAAGATTTCAATGAAGTGAATGGTATTTTATCAGATGATGATTTATATCAATTTATTTCCCATGTTATAAATGGTTATATTCAAGAGGTTTTATCTGATATTTCTAATTTTAATAACAGTGGAAAAAATCTTATTCAAATTATGATTCAGTTAGCTGATTTTGTTCGTAATATGATTGTGGACTCTTATTTGTCTCATAAAGAATGTTCTTTTGATCTTGATTTTCTTCAAGAATTTGAAAATCAATTAAATGATAAAATGTTTGATATTAAAAAGAGTAGCAATACCAAAGTTTTTATTGAGATGTTTTTATTAAAGTTTATTAATGATATTATTTTGCATCATTCTGTTCATAATGTGGTTGTGGAAAAAAACAATTCATTAGATGTTCCAGTTAAAACTTCTAGTGTCGTTCCTAAAGATACTCTATCACAAAAAGAATCTATTGAAAGTAAAAGTGATTTAAACAATAACGACTTTTCTGATAAAAGTGATGATGTCGTTAGTGAAAGTGGTTTAAACAATAACGACTTTTCTGAAAAAAATGAAGATGTTGTTAGTGAAAGCAATTTAAACAATAACGACTTTTCTAATTTTGTTCCAAAAGTTTTGAATTTATCTGAAATTATGGATGTTCGTATTAATAATACTATGGCGACTGCAGATAAGAATTTATTGAAGTTAGAACTTAATAATTTTGATTTACTTAGAGATTATTCTTTTGATCAAGAAATAGGGTATTTGGTCAATTCTATCCTTGATTCTAAGATAAGAGCTGTTGGTCCTGATTATCTAATTATTTCTTATGATAGTGATGCCAGTGTTGAACAAAATCTTGCTCAATTATTTAAACTTAATGAGGTATATTCTTCTATTACAAATTCTAATAAGAAACTTGCAATCGTTTCTGATGATAAATGGGATCAAATTAGGAATGAATATATTGAAAATTTAAAAAATAAAGTAAAATATGAACTGAAGGAAGAACCTGAAGTTATCTTGGAAGAAATTAAGAATGATGATATAATATCTAGTAGTGCGATATCTTTATTTGGTAAAGATATTGTAGAAATTGAGTAAAAGGAGAAATGTATATGAATATGCAAGCTATGTTAAAGCAAGCTCAAGCTTTACAAAAAGATATGATGAAAGTAAAAGAGGAGATTGACCAAACAGATTTTGTTGGAGAAAGTTCTCTTGTAAAAGTTACTATGAAAGGTACAAAAGAAGTTACTAAAGTTGAGATTCAAGCAGAAGATAGTATGGATAAAGATGATATCGAAATGCTTCAAGATATGATTGTTGTGGCTATTAATGATGCTAATAAAAAAGTAGATAAAATGATGGAATCTAAAATGAGCAAATTTGGTAATATTCCAGGTCTATTCTAAGATGTATCCTGATAGTTTAAAAAATTTAATTGAATCTTTTAAATATTTACCAAGTGTTGGTGAAAAATCGGCAGAAAGATTTGCTTTTTCTGTTTTTGATTTAGATGATGAACAGGTTGAATTATTTAAACAAAGTTTAGATGATGTAAGAAAAAGAGTTCATCCTTGTAAAACTTGTAATGTTTTGACAGAAGAAGAGTATTGTTCTATTTGTTCTGATGAGAAAAGGGATTCTAGTGTTTTATGTGTTGTAGAAGATGTTAAAAGTGTTTTCTTATTTGAAAAACTTGGTATGTTCCACGGTAAATATCATGTATTGAGTGGTTTGATTTCTCCTCTTGATGGTGTTAACCCTGAAGATATTGGTATTGATAAATTGCTTGATAGAATTCATCAAGAAAAATTTGATGAGATTATCTTTGCTTTTCGTCCTAGTATTGAGGGAGAAACCACTGCTTTATACATTAAAAAAATCATTGATGATTTGCCAATTAAAATTACTAAGATTGCTAATGGGGTTCCTATTGGTGCTGATATGGAATATATTGATAGTTTAACTTTAGAAAGAGCATTAAGTGATCGAAAAGAAGTTTCATAAAAATTGTTCTTATTCATATAGTTTAGTGAAAAGGATGATTCTATGAAATTTATCTTTAAAATTATTAAGAGAGTAATTATTAGTTCCTTTTTGTTATATCTTTTTAATTATTTTTTTGGAACTTATCATATTTTAATTCCTATTAATCTTTATACAGTATCTTTTGTTTCTTTCTTTGGTTGGATAGGATTGGTAGGTTTAATTTTATTTAAGTGTTTACTATTGTGAGGGTTTTATGGGTGAAATTTCTAGTATTCAATCTCGATTTATTCAGTATATTAATGGTATTATTCATAACCATAGGGTTTCTCATGCATATTTAATTGAATTAAATAATTATGAGCAGGATCTTACGTTTGTTTATTCTTTTATTAAAATGATTTTATGTAATATTTCGTATGAAGAATTAGAGTCTTGTCAAAATCCTATTCTTACTTTGATTGATGATGGAAATTATCCTGATATTCGTGTTATTTCTTCGGATACTGGTGTTATTCAGAAGTCCTTTATAACGGATTTGCAAAAAGAATATAGTAATAAGTCTTTATTAAATGAGAAAAGGATTTATTTGATTCGTGAGGCTGAAAAATTAAATGGTTTTTCTGCTAATACGATTTTAAAATTTTTGGAGGAGCCTGAAGATGATATTATTGCTTTTCTTTTAACGGATAATCGTTATCATGTGTTAGATACCATTTTATCGAGATGTCAGGTTTTATCTTTAAAAGAAGAAAAAGGTTCTTATCAAGTAGATGATTCGTTATTGGATATCTTAGATTGTATCTTAAATCCTAGACAATTCTTTTTAAAATATCGTTCTTATATGGATGATATTTTCTTGGATAAAAATGTTATGAGAAATCAGTTACGAGAAGTTGAGAATGTTTTGATTGCTTATTTAGAAGGAAATTTAATTGAAAAAGATGAGTTATCTTTCCTTTCTTCTAAAACAAGTGATGAAGTTATTCATATTTTGTCTGTTATTGAAGATGAAGTTCCTAAACTTGATTTTAATGTTAATTTTAAATTATGGGTAGATGCTTTATTTTCTAGATTGATTGGAGGTTAGTTTTGTGTTTGATGTTGTGGTTGTAAGTGTTCCTGATACCAAGAGTTATTATTTTTTATCTCCTAATGAACTTGAATTAAAAAAAGGTGATCAGGTATTATTTGAAAGTGATAATGGTCCTTTTGTTGGTACTGTTTGTAAGGAGGTTTATTCTGAAAAGAAGAGTAATCTTGTTTTGCCGTTAAAAAAAGTTATTCGTCATATAGGAGAAACGGATCAAAAAACGATTACTAAGAATGCTAATCTTGCAAATAAGGCATTAGAGGATGCGAAGAAGTTTAGCAAATCTTTAAACCTAGAGATGAACTTTGTTGATTCTTATTTAAATTTTGATGGTTCTCAAATGTTTTTATCTTTTTTATCCGATGATCGTGTAGATTTTCGTGATTTGGTTAAAAAACTTGCTCAAAAATACAAAATGCGTATTGAACTTCGTCAGATTGGAGTTCGTGATAAATCTAAGAAAATTGGTGGTTTAGGGCCTTGTGGATTATTTCTTTGCTGTAATTCTTTTTTAACAGATTTTAATAGTGTTTCTATTAATATGGCTAAGAATCAAATGCTTGCTTTAAATCCATCTAAAATTAATGGTATTTGTGGACGTTTATTGTGTTGTTTGGGATATGAAAATGAAACGTATACGGAATCAAAAAAATCTTTACCTAAGGTTGGTTTTGTTATGGATACTCCTGAAGGTATGGGTAAAGTTGTTGATATTGATGTTTTTGGAAATACTTATTCGGTTGATTTAGGGGATAAGGGAATTATGAAGTTTCCTGGAGAAAAGAGAATTGAGAAAAATGGAAAGAATAGATGATATATTAGGGTATTCTCATTTAAAGATTTATCAGAATTCTTCTTATTTTTCTTTTTCTTTAGATAGTATTATTCTGGCAAATTATTCTACTATTCGGTTACGAGATAAAAAAATTCTTGATTTTTGTACAGGGAATGGGGTTGTTCCGTTGATTTTGTCACGAAGATGTGATAAAAGTATTGAGGGCGTTGAAGTCCAAGAAAAATTATGTGATTTAGCAAGAAAGTCTGCTATTTATAATCATTTAGAGGATCGTATTCAGATTCATTGCATGGATGTTAAAGAGTTTGCTTCTAATCCTGTTCATTATAATCAATATGATTTGGTTTTATGTAATCCTCCTTATTTTAAAAATCATGAGAAGAGTTCTAAGAATCTTTCTTATGAGAAGATGATTGCAAGACACGAAATCCTTATTGATTTAGATGGTATTTGTGATTGTGCAAAAAAAGTTTTAAAAGAACATGGTACATTCTGCATGGTTCATAGAACGGATCGTTTATTGGATGTTTTATTTGCTTTTCGTAAGCATGATTTGGAGCCTAAAAGAATTAAATTTATTTATGAAACTTTAGAAAAAGAGTCTTTTTTGGTTCTTGTAGAGGGGCAGAGAATTGGAAATAGTGGTCTAAAAATTGATAAGCCTCTTATTTTGTATCAAGAAGATGGTTCTATGACAGATGAGTATGCAAAATTACAAGTGGAAGTGATAAAATGATTCAAAAAAGTTATGATGGTTCTCCCTGTCTTTATTTAATTCCAACTCCTATTGGTAATTTAGAAGATATTACCATGAGAGCTCTTACTGTTTTAAAGATGGTGGATGAGGTTTTATGTGAGGATACTAGGGATACTGGGTTATTGCTTAGTCAATATGATCTTCATAAAAAATTAGTTAGTTGTCATGAGTTTAATGAAGAAAAAATGGTCGATTATGTTCTTACTCGTTTAAGAGAGGGACATACTTTAGGTCTTGTTACGGATCAAGGGACTCCTATCATTAGTGATCCTGGTTTTTTGATTTCTCGAGGAGTTATTGATGCTGGATATCCTGTCGTTAGTCTTCCTGGTGCTACTGCTTTTGTTCCTGCCCTTACTTCCTCTGGGATTTTACCTTCTCCTTTTTTGTTTTATGGATTTTTAAATGCAAAAAAGAGTAAGCAAATTCAAGAATTAAATCGTTTAAAAGATTATCCCTTTACGATTATTTTTTATGAAGCTGTTCACAGAATTCAAAGTACATTAGAAAATTTATTAGAGGTTTTTGGAGATCGTCAAATATCTGTTGCGAGAGAACTTTCTAAAGTACACGAAGAATATATTCGTGGTAAAATAAGTACAGTTCTTTCTATGATTGATTGTTTAAAAGGGGAATTTGTTCTTGTTGTAGAAGGTGATCTTCAAAAAATTGATTATAGTAATTTAGATGTTGTAGAACATGTATCTATGTATTTAGAAGATATGAGTGAAATGGACGCGATTAAGAAAGTTGCAAAAGAACGTGGCGTTGCCAAATCCGTTATTTATCAAGAATATCATAATAGGAAGTGATTATATGAAACTTATTGTTGGTCTTGGAAATCCAGGGGCTGATTATGAAAAGACAAGACATAATGTTGGGTTTTCTTTTCTTGATTATTATTTGAATTCTAAGAATATTTTAGAAAAATGGTCTTCTAAGTTTGATGGCCTTTATTTGCAAACGATGATAGCTGGAGAAAAAGTTTTATTTTTAAAACCACAAACTTTTATGAATCTATCAGGTGATGCGGTTCGTAAAATTATGGACTATTATTCTATTTCTATTTCTGATTTATTGGTTATTTCTGATGATTTAGACTTAAAACTTGGAAATTTTAAATTAAAAAGAGATGGTTCTTGTGGAGGACACAATGGACTACGAGATATTGAGAAGAAAATTGGTAGTTCTGAGTATAAAAGATTAAAGATTGGAATTTCTAAAGATTCTTCTTTTGATACTAAGGATTATGTTTTAGGTCGTTTTTCTAAAGAAGAAGAAAAGGTACTTCAAGAGTTATTTTCTTTCTTATGTGGAGTACTTGATGATTATTTATCTCTTCCTTTTTCTCAATTGATGAGTAAATATAATCGTAAGAATCTATAGGTGATAACATGAATTTCTTTCAAGATTATATACAATTTGATTTCAAAAAAGACATGGGTCTCTATGGTATGACCGATGAATTTTTTTGTTTCTTATTAAAATCATATTTTCAACAGCACAAGAAGAATCTTTTAATTGTAGTGGATAGTTTATTTGAAGCAAACCAATTATATTCTAATTTATCAAATTATGAAGAAAATGTTTATTTGTTTCCTATGGATGACTTTTTAACAAGCGAAGCTTTGGCAATTTCTCCTGATTTAATGATTACTCGATTAGAGACGATTCGTATGATTCTTAGTAGGGAGTCTTCTATTGTTATTACGAATTTAATGGGATATTTACGGTTTTTACCTAATAAAGAAACATATTTCAATCATATTTTATCCTTAAAAGTAGGGGATGTTATTTCTCCTGAGAAGTTAGTAGAAAAACTTATTTCTATTGGTTATACTAGAGATACTATTGTTAATAAAACGGGAGAAGTTGGCGTTCGTGGATTTGTCATTGATGTTTTTCCTATTGATGAAGAGAATCCTGTTCGTATTGAGTTTTTTGATGATGAGATTGAATCTATTCGTTTTTTTGATGCGGATACACAAAAGTCTATTTCTAAGGTAGATTCTATTCAAATTTATCCTTATTTTGAATTTATTACTTCTAAAGAGGTTTTGCCAGAACATTTTAATAAACAAAAATATTTACCTTATTATGATTCTGTTCAAAATATTGGTCAGTATTTGGGAGATGTTATTACTTTTTTTAAAGATTATGAGCAGTTAGAGGTTTCTTATCGTGATATTTTAGAACAAATTCTTACTTATCGTGAGGATAAGGATTCTCAGTTTACTTCTCCTTATTTATTTTCTTTTCCAGATTTATCTGTTGATTTTCCCGTCTATTATTATTCTATGAATAATCTTTCTACAAAGCGTAGAATTACTTCTTCTTATTCTTTTCCTATTCATCCTGTTCCTATTTTTCATGAAGATGTGGATCGTATTCAAGAATATCTTTCTTCTATGTTGAATCAGAATAAAACTATTATTCTTTGTGTTAAGAAATATCAATTTCGTACCTTATACAAGTTTCTTAATTTTAAGACGTATGAGGCTACGTTTTCTACCATTCATTCCCAATCTATTAATTTAGTTGATTGTGATTTATCACAAGGTTTTTGTTATGAGGATGTTGTTGTTATTACGGCACATGAGTTATTTCATGTTTCTACTTCTAAAAAGAAATATCATACAAAATATAAATATACTTCTACTATTCATGATGTTAATAAACTAGCTATTGGAGATTATGTTGTTCATAATGTTCATGGAATTGGTGTTTATAATGGAATTAAGACTCTTACTTTAAATGATATTACAAAAGATTATTTAGAAATTTTATATCAGGGTACGGATAAGATTTATATTCCTGTTGAGAAGATTGATTTAATTTCTAAATATTCTGGTAGAGAGGGTGTTGTTCCTAAGGTTAATAAACTTGGTGGTGTGGAATGGCAAAAGACAAAGAATCGTGTTAAGAGTCGTATTACGGATATGGCAGATCAATTGATTCGTCTCTATGCAGAAAGGGAGGTTCGAAAGGGTTTTGCTTTTTCTAAGGATTCTGAATTATCTTCTGAATTTCAAAAGGATTTTCCTTATGAATTAACGCCTGATCAGGTTCGTGCGATTTCTCAGATTAAAGAAGATATGGAGTCTAGTGTTCCTATGGATCGATTGCTTTGTGGAGATGTTGGTTTTGGAAAAACAGAGGTTGCTTTTGTTGCGGCTTTCAAAGCTATTTTAGATTCTAAACAAGTTTTATTTTTGTGTCCTACAACGATTCTATCGAATCAACATTATGAGAATGCTTTGGTTCGTTTTCAAAACTTTCCTGTTTCGATAGGATTACTGAATCGTTTTACGACTCCTAAGGAAGTTAATCGAATTCTTACGGGATTAAAAGAGGGAACGATTGATATGGTAATTGGTACTCATCGTTTGTTAAGTGATGATATTCATTTAAAGGACCTTGGGTTATTAATTATTGATGAGGAACAGAGATTTGGTGTTGCCCATAAAGAAAAAATTAAACAATATAAGACAAATGTTGATGTTTTAACGCTAACTGCTACTCCTATTCCACGTACTTTACAAATGTCTTTGGTTGGAATTCGAAGTTTATCTCTTATTGAAACTCCTCCTGTTAATCGTTATCCTGTTCAAACTTATGTTGTGGAAGAAAATAAACAAATTTTAAAAGAAGCGATTTATAAAGAAATTTCTAGAAATGGGCAAGTCTATATTCTTTATAATCGTGTTCAATCTATTGATGAGTTTGCAGATCGTATTCGCCTTATTGCACCGGATGCGAAGGTTGCGATTGCTCATGGTCAAATGAATAAGAATCAGTTAGAAAATACGATTATGGATTTTATTCAACATGAGTTTGATATTTTGATTTGTACTACCATTATTGAGACTGGAATTGATATTCCTAATGTCAACACTTTAATTATTATGGATGCAGATCGATTTGGTCTTAGTCAGTTATATCAAATTCGTGGTCGTGTTGGTCGTAGTGATAAGTTTGCGTATGCCTATTTAATGTATCAACCTTTTAAATCTTTAACAGAGACCGCTATTAAGAGACTAAATGTGATTAAAGAATTCACGGAGTTGGGTAGTGGATTTTCTATTGCGACTAGAGATTTATCGATTCGTGGTGCAGGAGATATCTTGGGTAGTGAACAAGCTGGATTTATTGATACTGTTGGAATTGATCTATATTTAAAAATGTTAAATGACGAGGTTAGAAGAAGAAATCATGAAATTGTACCAGAAGAGGATACTATGGAGGATACGAAACCTTTTATTGATGTTACTACTCATATTTCGGATCAATATGTTTCTGATGATGATTTAAAAGTAGAGATTCATAAAAAGATTAATTCTATTGATAGTTTAGAGTCTTTTGAAAAGGTAAAGGCAGAACTAGAAGATCGATTTGGTAAGTTATCAGAAGAGATTCTTATTTATATGTATGAGGAATGGTTTGAAAAACTTGCGAAAAAAATTTCCTTGACCAAGGTCCATCAAACAAGAAATTCTATAGAACTTGTTTTCTCTCCAGAACTTGTTTCTAAATTGGATACCGAACAAATCTTTATGGATGCTTTTCATATCTCTAACATGTTTCGTTTTATTAGTAGAGGAGATCATTTTATTATCGTGTTAGATATTATTAAACTGGAGAAACATCCTATCTATTATTTGGTAGAATTGCTTAGTAAAATTTATGACAATTTAGAAAATTCTATTGACTAAAAAACTTTGAATTGTTACATTTAAAATACTGGAGGTAAGATCATGCAGGAACAAGAATCTCAAACGATTTTAGAACAACATAAAAGTAGTTATCGCCAAGCAGTTCTTGATATTATCGAGAATAATACCGAGGTTTTAGTGAAGCAGGATATTATGTCTTTATTAAAGAAGCCTCCTCTTGACTCTATGGATTTAATTCGTACTAAATTTTTAGATTTGGCAAAGAAAAATAAAATTGTTTTAAATACGAATGAACTTAGTACTTTATTAGATACTTATCGTAATTTTTTAATGAATTGTTGTGATGATATTAAAAATATACGGGTATTGGAGTTGAGTTCTAAAATAGAAAAAGAAAGTCTTTGTAAGATGAATGATACGTTTAAAATTAATAAAAAAGACTTTGTTACGATTAATAAAAAGATTAAGAAATTATTAAAAGATAGATTGGTTGAGGGATATGATACTTGTATTCTTAAATCTATTGATGGTATTTTTCAAGATAGTGTAGGGCAAGAAGTTAGAGAAAAGATTGTGGATGATATTTCTAAGTATGTTAAGGGAAATTATCAAAAACAATTGATGGAGAATTTTGATATTAAAATATTGGTAAAAGATACTACTTTAATTAATGGTACAAAGGAACAGGGAGAACGTTATTTATTTACTTTGAATCATTCTCATTTATTTCAAGATTTAGATTCTTGATTCTTTTCTTCCTTTGTGTTATAGTATGGTCATATTTGAAATGTTGTGATGAAGAGCGCTTTCTTCCAAAATCTATTTTTAGAGAACTCTGATGGTGAAAATGAGTATAGATGGAATTAAGCTGTATGGCTTTTGAACTTCTATATCGATAGGTAGGTATAGGCGTAGTCGGCGTTAACGAATGAAGTGTATAATAGAAATTATTATAAAATAAGGTGGTACCGCGAGAAATCGTCCTTATGTTTATAATAATTTTTTTTTAGGAGGTTTCTTATGAATAAAATGGGAATTGGCGTAGGCGTTCTTGTTTTAAACGAAGAAGGTAAGGTTTTACTTTTACTGCGTAACTCTGATTTTCAAAAGGCTGATAGTGATATGCGATTAGAAGGAACCTATACTCTACCTTCTGGAAAGGTACTGTATCAGGAGACTTTTGAAGAGGCTGCTGTTCGAAAGTTAGAGGAAGAAGCAGGACTTCATACAACAACAGAAGATGTTCAAGTAATTTCTTTGTCTAATGATATTAATTCCTATGCTCATTATGCAACGATAGGACTTTGGGCTAAAAAGTATGAGGGAGAGGTTAGGTTGAAAGATTCTTCTGAGTTTGTATCTTGTGGATTTTTTGATCTAGAACATTTACCAGAGAATACTTGTATCCCTAGTTTAAAAATTATTAAAAATTATAAAGATAAGATTATTTATCAAGATAAGGAGTGGATTGATTATGAAAGATAAATATTATATTACAACAGCAATTGCTTATACATCAGGAAAACCTCATATTGGTAATACATATGAGATTGTTTTAGCAGATGCGATTGCGAGATACAAAAGACAACAAGGGTACGATGTTTATTTTCAAACAGGTACTGATGAACATGGAGAAAAAATAGAATTAAAGGCAAAAGATGCTAAAAAGACTCCACAAGAGTTTGTAGATGAGAAGGCTGCTGAAATTAAACGTATTTGGGATATTATGAATACGAGTTATGATAGGTTTGTTCGTACTACGGATCCTAATCATGAAAAGGTTGTTCAACATATTTTTAAATATATGTATGATAAGGGAGATATTTATAAAGGATCTTATAAGGGACTTTATTGTACTCCTTGTGAATCTTTTTGGACGGAGTCTCAATTAGTAGATGGAAAATGTCCTGATTGTGGAAGAGAAGTTGAAGAGAAATGTGAAGAAGCTTATTTCTTTAAACTAAGTAAATATCAAAAACCATTAGAGGAATATATTGAATCTCATCCTGATTTTATTCAACCTGTTGCTCGTAAAAATGAAATGATTAATAATTTTATTAAACCAGGTCTTCAAGATTTATGTGTTTCTCGTACTTCTTTTTCTTGGGGAATTCCTGTTGATTTTGATTCTAAACATGTTGTTTATGTTTGGTTAGATGCTTTGACTAATTATATTACTAATATTGGGTATGATGTTGAGCAAACTACTGATCAGTTTCAAAAATTATGGCCGGCTGATTTACATTTAATTGGAAAGGATATTATTCGTTTTCATACGATTTATTGGCCTTGTTTTCTAATGAGTTTAGATATTCCATTACCAAAACAAGTATTTGGACATCCTTGGTTAATTATGAGTGATGGTAAGATGAGTAAGTCTAAAGGTAATGTGATTTATGCCGATGATTTAGTAGAAGAATTTGGAGTAGATGCTGTTCGTTATTATTTCTTACATGAAATTCCTTTTGCTTCTGATGGTGTTTTTACAAGAGATTTATTAATTGAGAGAATTAATGGAGATCTTGCGAATATTCTTGGTAACTTAGTGCAAAGAACGATTTCTATGGGAAATAAGTATTTTGATGGAAAAGTAGTTGATAAAAAGGTAGAGGATTCTATGGATGAAGCATTTCTTTCTACGATTCAAGCTCTTAAGGCTAAAGTAGATGAGAAGATGGATGCTTTACAAATTAGTGATGCGATTACTGAAATTTTCAATGTTTTAAGAGCAAGTAATAAGTATATTGATGAGACAACTCCTTGGATTTTAGCAAAAGATGAGGCCTCTAAGGATCGTTTAGAGACAGTTATTTATCATTTATTAGAATCTATTCGTGTTTGTGCTGTCCTTCTTGAGTCTTTTATGCCTGATACTAGTCTTTCTATTTTCCAACAACTTCAAACAGAGGATAAGACTCCTACTTATCAAGAGAAAACTTCTTATCAACTTGGAAAACCAACTCCATTATTTATGAGAATTGATGTTTCAAAAGAATAAAGACTTCTTTATTCTTTTTTTAATGGTATAATACATTTAAAAGTAGGTGGTTACATGTATATTGATACGCATTGTCATTTATCTTCTCAGGATTATTCGGACATTCCTGCTGTTATAGAGGATAATAAAAAAGCAGGGGTTGATAAAATGATTTTATCTGGTTGTACAAGGGAGTCTATTCTTGAGTCTTTGGAACTTGTTGAACAATATCCTGATTTATATGTAACGATTGGTTACCATCCAAGTGAAGCGGATATTACTACGGAAGATGATCTTCTTCTACTAGAAAAACAGCTTCAGAATCCTAAAGTTGTTGGGATAGGAGAAATTGGTCTTGATTATCATTATGGGAAAGAGAATATTATGTTGCAGAAGAATTTATTCTACCAGCAGATGAAATTAGCCTCTCGCTATCACATGCCTGTTGTTATTCATAGTAGGGATGCAACGGAGGATACCATTTCTATTTTAAAAGAGTTTTCTGATGTGATTGGTGATATTCATTGTTTTAGTGGTAGTTTGGAGACTGCTAAGATTTATCTTTCTATGGGGTACTACTTAGGAATAGGTGGGGTTGTTACTTTTAAAAATTCTAAATTAGGAGATGTGGTTTCTAAAATTGGTCTTCATTCGTTACTTTTAGAGACAGATAGTCCTTATTTAACTCCAGAACCTTACCGAGGAGGTCAGAATAGTTCTAAATATCTTCCTTATGTAGCTTCTAAAATTGCAGAACTTTTAGGTGTTTCTGTAGAAGAGGTTGCTTCTCAAACCCTTCAGAATACTGAGGCTTTGTTTGACTTGGACCATAATTTATGATATGTTATAAGAGTATAATGGGTTGGTGATTTGGATGTCTAAGAAAAATGTACGCTATATTATTTTCTTACTAGTCATTATTTTTATTTTATTTCTTTGTAGTGTCTTCTTTATTGTTCTTGTAAAGGATCATAATGATAAAAAGATTGCTCCTGTTGATCCAGAGGATGTTTCTCTTGTTGCAGATTCTAATACCATTATCATGAAAAATATTATTTCGGTATCTGATGATTTTGGTAGAAATATTTATGAAGACAATGCAGGCGCTTTTGGTTATTTAGAGTTTGATATTAAAAATAATACGAATGTAGATCGTGACTTTCAAATTTATATTACAAAACTAGAGTCTCCTGTTAAGGAAATTAATCCTAATTATATTACTTTTTATTTAACAAATTATGCTAATGTTGCTTTTGATGAGTTTACTGGTAATAAATTACCTTCTTATGATGATTTTCATTATTTGGAGGATAAGGCGGATAGTAAGAGAATTCATGAAGGTAGTCTTGCTCCTAATGAAGAGAAACATTTTATTTTAAGAACTTGGATTGCAGAAAATTATGTTGTTGATAATACGGAAGAGAGTTTCTCTTTTGAAATTCATGCTAGAGCAGTATAGGAGGTCTTTATGAGTAAGAGTAAAAAGGAAGAAGGTCTATCTAAAGACTTTTGGGTTGTTGCGATTAGTATTTCATCTTTCTTATTTCTTGTGATTTTGATTGGTATTATTTGTTTTGTGAATCGAAAACCTGATGTTGATTTCAAAGAAGATAATCAAGGAGGAAATGTTTCCTTGCATTATTCTACTTCTACTAAGGGATTAAGTTTAGTAAATGTTAGTCCTACTACAGATGATGTTGGTATGAAAAATATGACTCCTGATCAATATTTTGATTTTTCTGTTCAGGTAGATATGGAAGATGCTCCCAAAGTTAATTATGAAATTTCTCTTTTAAAAGATGAGGATTCTACGATTTCTGATGATGATATCCGTGTTTATTTGGAAAGAGAAGATCAAGGCACATATGAAAAGGTTTTTGGTCCGGAGAAGTTTGTTCCTTCTAAGAATTATTCTTCTGCTGGGTCTGAAATTGGAAGTATGGTACTTGCGAATGTAAAAAAGATTAAATCTGGTACAGATAACTATCGATTACGAATTTGGTTGAGTGAAGATGCGCAAGTATCTGGGGGAACTTATTCTGTAGAAGTTGATATTCATGCTGTTGCAAAATAAAAGAAGTGTAAAGTTTACTTCTTTTTTTTGTCTTCTTTTGCTCTAACTTTTTATTCAATATTATAATAAGATTAGAATAGGAGGTAGTTAAAATGACAGATAGTGCTCGTTTTTTTAGCAAAGTACAGTATTTTAGTTATTTTGCTTTTAAGGCTTTCTTGCTTGCTATTTTTGGCATTTTAATTTTATTTGCTATTTTATGTGCTGTTTATTTTGGAGATTTATTTTTAAATGTAAAAACGGGTCATTATGATAGTCCTTTATTCAATGGATATGTAATCGTTTCTGAGAGTATGGTTCCTACCATTCAAATTAATGATGCCATTGTTATTAAAAGAGAAAAGGATCAAAATTATCAAGTAGGAGATATTATTAGTTTTTATTCTACAGAATATAATCAAAATGGAATTGTAGTTACTCATAGAATTATCGATAAAAAGAATGTTACGAAAAATCAATCTAATTATCGTACAAAGGGGGATCATAATTCTCGTGCAGATCGCTCTATTGTAGGGACTCCTAGCATTTATGGAAAAGTTTTATTTATTATTCCTAAGTTGGGAAATTTTCAAAAATTTATATCCGATCCTCTCCATTTTTCATGTTGTATTATTATTCCTGCAGTGATTGTTATTTTGTATGATATTTTTAGAATTTTAAAAGCATTCCGACAAAGAAGAGAATTTTCCTAAAAACTTTCTTTTCTTTTTTTTTATGGTGGTTTATAATAAAAATCAATTGGTGGTTTTATGGAAAAATATGATGTAAAATTTAAGAAGAAATTTGGGCAAAATTTTTTGAAAGATAACCGTATTGTGAAGAGAATTGTTGATGTTAGTGGAGTGAATTCTCATTCTTTGGTTATTGAAGTTGGACCTGGTGGGGCTATTATGACAAAAGAACTTGCTCGTGTTGCGAAGCAGGTTGTTGCTTATGAAATTGATAAAGATTTGGCTAGTGAATTAGAAAGCAAATTGGATGGATTTGATAACGTTGATATTATTTTTCAAGATTTTTTGGAGGCAGATCTTTCGCTTGATCTTTCTCATTATTCTTATGATACACTATATTTTGTTAGTAATGTTCCTTATTATATTACTACACCAATTATTTTAAAATTAATTAAAAGTGGTTTAAAGTTTCAAAATATTGTAATGATGGTTCAAAAAGAAGTAGGGGATCGTTTTAGTACTTCTCCTGGGAATCGGGAATATGGTTCGATCACGGTTTTATTAAATTATTTTTTTCAAATTCATAAAGAGTTTGTTGTTTCTAGAAAACAATTTATCCCAGAACCAAATGTCGATAGTGTTGTTGTGTCTTTCCATGAAAGAGAAGAAAAAGTTGAAATTCCTAATTTTGACTTTTTTGAGACGATTATACGAGATAGTTTTCAATTTAAGAGAAAGACATTACGTAATAATTTAAAAAAGTATGATTTAAAGATTATTGAAGAAGTTCTTGCTCCGTATGGATTTGATTTATCTGTTCGGGCAGAAAATCTAAGTGTAGAGATCTTTGCGAAAATTAGTATGGCTTTATGGAAATAGAGATTCTATTTCCTTTTTTTTTGCATATATTTCTATGGGAGATGAGACTTATTCAATTTCATTTAGGAGATATTGTTAGTAGAAATTCTTATCATAATGATATTATCTTTAAAATTATTCAGATTCATCAGGATGTTGCGGTTTTAAAAGGAATGGATTATCGACTATATGCAGATGCTTTATTGAGTGATTTATCTAAGGTAGATGAGTTTTCTACTCAAGATCATGATATTATTGAGCGGAATTTAAAAGAAATACCGGTAGATCGAGATGAATATTTTTATTTACCGGGGAAGATCTTACATATTGATGGGGATCAGGAGTATTTAGACCGATGTATGAATTTTTATCAAAACCTTGGTATTAAAGCAAATGGGATTGCATTAAAAGAAAATGAAATTTCTTCTTCTATTATTCAGTTACTGCAGGATTTTCATCCTGATATCGTGGTTATTACTGGACATGATGCTTATTATTCTAAAAAAAATCAATTGCATGATCTTCATAGTTATCAAAATTCTTCTAATTTTGTACATGCGGTACGAGAAGCTAGAAAGTATGAGCATAACCAGGATAAATTGATTATTATTGCAGGAGCATGTCAATCTAATTATGAGAGTTTGATTCGTGCAGGGGCCAATTTTGCTTCTAGTCCTAAGAGAATCAATATTCATGCTTTGGATCCTGCAATTGTTGCTTCTTCTTTGGCTTTTTCCGACCGAGGACAAAGTATTGATTTAAAGAATGTTTTAAATAAAACGAAGTATGGTAGTGAAGGGATAGGAGGAATTATTACGAATGGAACTATGTATGTGGGGTATCCACGATGAATCTTCAAACGATTAGAAGTCAACTTACTTCTTTTTTGGATGAAGAACATACTTTTATTTATTATGGTATGAGGGGACAAAATGAAAAGTTTATAGGAAAAATTGTCCATATTTATCCTAGAATTTTCCTTATTTTAACCAATAAGGGGGAAATTAAGTCATTTAGTTATAGTGATTTTGTGATTCATTCTTTAAAAATAGTGGGATAAATTGAAAAAATATTGCATTTTCAACGATTTTGATATAGAATTGACTTATAAAGTGGTTACGCTTTAAGAGGGAGGAATTTCTTATGAAAATTACATCTGTAAATGTACGTAAGATTGAAAAAGAAGGATCTCGTATGAAGGGAATCGCATCCGTATTATTGGATGACAGTTTTGCTGTACATGATATTCGAATTATTGAAGGAGACAACGGACTATTTATAGCTATGCCTAGCCGAAAGACAGCTACAGGTGGTTATCGTGATATCGCTCATCCAATCAATCCTGAAGTACGTGCAATGTTTGAAGAAGCAATTTTAGAAGCTTATGAAAACGCTGAAGATGCACCTGCAGAAGAAGAGGAATAGTTAAAGAAGATGCTTAGGCATCTTTTTTTGTTCTTAATTTTTTTTCTTTTCATATAATTTCTTAGGAGGAATTTATGGATAAGAATGATGCAGGAATTAATAATTTTAATCATAGTGTAAGTTTACTTGAAAAAAAGACTTTGGTGATTACTGGTGTTAAGAAAATTGATAATTTTGATAAAACTCATTTTATTTTAGATACTACGATGGGGTTTATGGTTATTAAAGGGGAAGAATTAGAATTAATTAAATTAGATACTTTTGCAGGAAATGTTACGATAAAAGGAACTATCCATAATATGGACTATGTTTTAGAGAACAATAAAAAGAACGAGGAAGGTATTTTTAGTAGATTATTTCGAGCATGAATTTAAAGACTCAGCTTTTCTGTTTGTTTTTTTCTTTCCTTTATGGAGTTGGTCTGTTTTTTATTTTTAAAATGTATTATCGTTCTTTTTTTCTAAAGAAGGGAATTTCTAAATATTTCTTTCAGTTCTCTATTACTTTTTTGTTTTCTTTTCTTTACTTTTTTATTTTAAATTTTTTAAATCAGGGGATTCTTCACTACTATTTTTTATTGTTAATTGCATGTGGTTTTTTAGTTTCCTACCAATTTACAAAGAAGTGACGTAAACTTTTTGTAAATCCTGTGAAAACTCGACAGGGTTTTCTCTTATTTCTTGTTAAATATAGTATAATATATTGTGAATAGGTAGGTGATGTTATGGCAAAATATCAAAAGAAGCTGCGTCCTAAGAAACGAGCTATTTTTCTTGCACTTAGTTCGATTGCGGTGATTGTTGTTGTAACATTATCGGTTGGAAAGTATTGGGTTGAGATCTTTGATAAATATCAAGAAAAAAAAGAATTAGAAAAAGAACTTACTTCTTTAATGGAAAAAGAAGAGGAACTTCAAGTGGATGCCAAAAAATTGCAGAATCCTGATTATGTTGCAAGATATGCTAGAGAAAAATATCTTTATTCTAAGGAAGGAGAATATATTTTACAAATTCCAGAAGAATAAAAAGTATTTTTCTTTTTTTTCTATAGCTGTGTTATACTATTAAATGGTCTACGGAGGTGGTTTCCCTATGATTTCTATTCAAAATTCTTTTTCTTTCCACAAGGGGGATAAGATTGTACTTGGTTGTTCTACAGGTCCTGATTCTATGGCTTTGCTTGATATGTTATTGAAGATTCGTGAGAAGTATCAATTATGTCTTATTGTTGCACATGTGAATCATAATATTCGTAAGCAAAGTGCTCAAGAGGAGAAGTTTTTAAGAGAGTATTGTAGTCTTCATCGCGTTTATTTCGAGACTATGACGATTGAAGAGTATGGGGATGATAACTTCCATAATGAGGCTAGAAATATTCGTTATCAGTTCTTTGAATCTATTGTTCGTAAATACGAAGCCATTTATTTAATGACTGCTCATCATGGGGATGATTTAATAGAGACTATTTTAATGAGGATTGTTAGAGGATCTAATTTAAATGGTTATAGCGGATTTAAAAAGATTGTAGATATGGATGGATATCAAATTGTTAGACCTCTTATTTCTTTTACAAAAGAAGAATTAAAGGAATATGATCATCAAAATCAAGTACCTTATTTTATTGATCATTCTAATGAAAAAGATACTTATACAAGAAATCGATATCGTAAATACGTTCTTCCTTTTTTAAAAGAAGAAGAGAAGGATGTTCACTTAAAGTTTTTAAAATTTAGTAATACTTTAAATGATTCTTGCAAATTTATTGATAAAGTTACAAAAAGTGCTATTAAAAGATGTATTATTGATGATAAAATAGTGATAGATAAATTTTTAGAGGAAGATGAATTTATCCAAAAAGAAATTTTATATTCTTTTTTAAAGAATTTTTATCAAGATGATTTAATTTTAATAGGAGATCGACATATTGAAATTATTCTTAAATTAATATCTAGTCGAAGAGCAAATTCTTTTGTTAATCTACCAAATGATGTGATTGCTGCTAAGAATTATAATTTCTTTACTATTACAAAAGAGATTGATCAAATTGCTAGTTATGAAATTGAGTTTGACCAGTATGTGGAGCTTCCTAATCATCATTCGATTAAAAAGGTATCTTCTATTGATCATAATAGTAATGATATGTGTCGATTAAATAGTCGAGAACTTACTTTGCCTTTGATTGTTCGTACTCGTAGAATGGGAGATCGAATTGCGGTAAAGGGATTAAATGGTGTTAAAAAAGTCAAAGATATTTTTATTGATAAAAAGATTTTTTTAGACGCTCGTGATTCATGGCCTATTGTGTTAGATTCACAGGGAAATGTAGTATGGATACCGGGAATTAAAAAATCAAAATTTGATAAAAAATCAACAGAAGAGTATGATATAATATTGAAATATAACTAAGGAGGAATTATACGTGAGTAATAATAGTAATGGTATTGATAAGAAAATAGTACGAAAGGGACTATTACCATATGTATTCATAATTATTATAATGTTACTTGTTTTCTACTTTTTCTCTGCAGGAAATCCTACAGAACATGACTTTACTTATAATCAATTTATGAATCAATTAGAAAAAGGAAAAGTAAAAGAGATTAAGATTGTTCCTAAGGGAAGTGGATATGTTTATGAAGTCTCTGGTACTTTAAAGAGTTACAAAGAAGGAGAGACGTTTGAAGTATTACTTCCATTAAGTGATGAGGTTATGAAAAAACTTGTGGAAGCAAGTGATACTTATGATTTTAAGTTAGAGGTGGAGCCTGATCCAGAGGCATCTACTTGGATTATTATTTTGGCGAACTTCTTACCAATTGTTGTTTTGGTTGCTCTTGCTTTTTGGTTCTTAAATAAGCAAATGTCTAGCAATAAGAGTTCTTTAGATTTTGGTAAGAGTCGTGCTAGACTTGATAATGATAGTAATAAAGTGACTTTTAAGGATGTTGCTGGATTAAAGGAAGAAAAAGAGGAAGTTAAAGAGTTAATTGACTTTTTAAAGGATCCTAAGAAATTTCAAAAATTAGGTGCTAGAATTCCTAAGGGTGTTTTATTATTTGGTCCTCCTGGAACTGGTAAAACATTACTTGCAAAGGCTGTTGCTGGTGAAGCTGATGTTCCATTCTACTTTATTAGTGGTTCTGATTTTGTAGAGTTATTCGTTGGTGTAGGCGCTAGCCGTGTACGTGATATGTTTAAGGAAGCTAAAAGAAATGCTCCATGTTTAATTTTTATTGATGAAATTGATGCTGTTGGTCGTCAAAGAGGATCTGGTATTGGTGGAGGACATGATGAAAGAGAACAAACTTTAAACCAATTGCTTACTGAGATGGATGGATTTGGTGCAAATGAGGGAATTATCATTATTGCTGCTACGAATAGACCTGATGTCTTAGATCCAGCTCTTCTTCGTCCAGGAAGATTTGATAGACAAATTACGGTTAACTTACCTGATATTAAAGGTCGTGAAGAAATTCTTGCTGTTCATGCTAAGAATAAGATTCTTGCAGAGGGAGTTACTCTTGAGAATCTAGCAAAGAGAACTCCTGGATTCAGTGGTGCTGATCTTGAGAACTTATTAAATGAGGCGGCTTTACTTGCTGTCCGTAGAAATAAAAATGAAATTACGATGAGTGAAATTGATGAAGCTACGGACCGTGTTCTTATGGGACCAGCTAAACTTAGTCATAAATATACAGAAAATGATCGTAAGTTAGTTGCTTATCATGAAGCAGGACATGCTGTTATTGGGTTAAAATTAAGAAGTGCTAGTGATGTTCAAAAAGTTACGATTATCCCTCGTGGTTCTGCGGGTGGTTATAACATGATGGTTCCAACGGAGGAGAAATTATGTTCTACTAAGACCGATTTATTAGAAGAAATTACTGGTTTACTTGGTGGTCGTACTGCAGAAGAAATTACTTTTGGAGAAATTACGACAGGTGCTCATAACGACTTTGAAAAAGCAACTAAGATTGTTCGAGCAATGGTTACCGAATATGGTATGAGTGATTTAGGACCTCTTCAATTTGAACAACAATCTGGTAGTGTCTTCCTTGGAAGAGATTATAATAAGCCACAACATTTCTCTAATGAAGTTGCTAATGAAATTGATATGGAAATGAGAAAAATCATTAATGATTGCCACAAAAAAGCAAAAGATATTATTAATAAGAATAAAGATTTATTAAAATTAATTGCTGAGACTTTACTAGAATATGAAACATTAACAAAAGAACAAATTGATTACTTGGTAGAACATGGTCATATGCCTGAAGAAAATGAAGAAAATTTAGAATCTTTATCTATTACAAAACTTAGAGAAATTGCTAAGGAAAAAGGTATTAAAAATTATTCTAAAATGAATAAAGCAGAATTATTAAAAGAATTAGATCAATAATCTAGTTCTTTTTTCTTGCTAAAATTTTAAAATTCCTTTAAGATAGGCGTTAAGGAGGTATAGTATGGCTAAAAAGAAAAAAAAGATGGAACACCAAAAGGAATTAGAGGAGTTAAAAGAAAAGAGTAGTGGTTTTATCCAAGAATTTAAGAATTTTATCTTAAAGGGAAATGTTGTAGATATGGCTATTGGTGTCATTATTGGTACTGCTTTTGCAGATATTGTTACTGCATTTACAACTGATTTTATTAATCCGATTCTTGGTTTATTAGGTGGTGCTGACGTTGCTGGGGAAATTGTTATTAAAAAGTTAACGGATGGTACTAGAGTTTCCTTAAATTATGGACATTTTATTACTCAAGTTATTAACTTTCTCATCATGGCTTTTGTTCTTTTCTTAATCTTGAAGTTCTTTAATGGAATTGTAGAAGCTGGACGTAAGAGAATGGCTAAGGAAGAAAAGGAAGAGGAAAAGAAGGAAGAAGAACCCAAAAAATCTGATGAAGTGTTATTATTAGAAGAAATTAGAGATTTATTAAAGAAAAAAGCATAAACTCCTTTTTGGAGTTTTTTTCTTGCTTTTTTATAAGATTTGTTGTATAATAATGCGATATTGAAGGGGGATTGTTCTATGGAGAACATTCATTTAGAAGATTTAGATGAGGAAGCTTTGGTAGAATTAATGAATATCTTCCAAGGAATGGAAGATATTTTAAAAGAAGAGGAAGAGGTTGATGAAGATGAATAATTCTATTTCAGAACGTGTTGAAAAAATCAAAAGAGAACATATCGAATTATTAGAAATGGCAAGAGAGGGTATCTTACAAAATAGAGAAAACTTTATGAGTGAGGTAGAAGATGTCATTACTGTCTTAGATTATGATCAAGAGAATGTTAAAAAATACACTGCTATGAAAGAAGCACAAGAACTGATTGCAACTTTGACACAACAAATTGTTGAAGCAAAAGATGTGGAAGAGATTGTTGCTTTACGTAAGAAGTTAAATTACTATATTAATAAAATTAAAGCAGAATTAAAACGTAGAGAAGCATCTCCTGAAATTCTTGAACAATATCAAGAAAAAGCTACTTATTTAAGAAAAGAGATTGCTGGATATATTCGTTTCTTAAAAAGAGAAGATAATATTGCTCAGATAGAAACTTTATCTAGTCGTTATGATCAATTATCTTTAGAAGAAGCAGATACTTTAAAGAAGTGTTTACGAAGAGAAGTTAATTATAATACTAGAAATAAGAAAGCTAGATTAGAAACTAAACAAACAGTTGAGAAAGAAAAATCTGTAGAAGAGCAATTAGAAGAGTTTGATGTTGTAGATAGTGGTGCAGCAGTTGCTGGTGCTACAGATACTGCTCAATCTAGTGATATTGTTTTTGCTATGGATACGCCAGTACAAGATGAAAGCGCAGAAGATAGAGATCGTCAAATTGAAGAAATTATTTCAGAATTTGGAAGGGGAGAAGTTCCTCAACAAGATAAATTTTCATTTTCTTTGGCTGATGTTCCTGAGATTTTACTTGCAAGAGAAGATCAACCTTATGAAGAAAAGGTATCTTTTGAAGAAGCAGATTCTAGTTTACAAAGAGCTGCTAAAGGTTTTGAAGAACGTTATGATATTCAACCAACTCTAGATTATCATAGACATGGAATTGGTAGAAATATTCTTCATTTCTTCCGTAATCTTCCAGCTTATTTCCATAATAAAAGAGCTATTCAGATGATGGAAAAAGATTATTATCTTTACTATAGTGGTAGTGATTTGGCTAGTTATATGGCATATCTTAAGAGAAGGAATTCCATTAAACAAGGATTAAAATGTATTTTTAATCGTTCTTATTTATATACAAATGAATTTCGTTATTTAAATCATCATGATAAATGTTCTAAATGGATGTATGATTTCTGTGTTCGAAATTCTATGCCTATTGATATTTCTAAAAAAGAATCTTTTTCTATTTAAACTCCGTTTGGAGTTTTTTTCTTGTCTTCTTTTCAAAATATCGGTATAATAAGCATGAATTCATGGAGGGGAATATGTGGCATATTGGAAATGTTGAGATTCAAAATCAAATTGTATTAGCGCCTATGGCTGGAATCAGTAATTCTGCTTATCGTAGAATTTGTAAAGAAATGGGTTGTGGTCTTTTATATGCTGAAATGGTTAGTGATAAGGCTATTTATTTTCATAATCAGAAGACATTAGATATGCTTGCGATGACAGAAGAAGAAAGACCTATTGCTCAACAAATATTTGGGACAGATGTAGAATCTTTTGTTTATGCAGCAAAATATATTGAAGAGAATATGAAACCGGATATTATTGATATTAATATGGGATGTCCTGTTCCTAAAGTGGCTCTTCGTGCTCAGGCAGGGTCTGCTTTATTAAAAAATCCGGAGAAAATATATGAGATTGTATCTGCTGTTGTGAAGGCTGTTTCTGTTCCTGTTACTGTTAAAATTAGAAGTGGATGGGATGCTCAACATATTAATGCTGTTGAGGTTGCGAAAGTTATTGAAAAAGCGGGAGCTAGTGCTATTTGTATTCATCCTAGAACGAGAAGTCAGGGTTATAGTGGACATGCTGACTGGAATCTTATTCGTGATGTTGTGGAAGCGGTTTCTATTCCTGTCATTGGTAATGGGGATGTAAAAACACCGGAAGATGCAAAAAGAATGCTTGATGAGACTCATTGTGCGGCTGTTATGATTGGAAGAGGGGTTCTAGGAAACCCTTGGCTTATACAGAATTCTATTCGATTATTAGAAGGAAAAAATGTATTGCTAGTTACAAAAGAGGAACGAGTTGATATGTGTCTTCATCATTTAGACTATTTATATCACTTAAAAGATGAAAAAATAGCTTGTTTGGAGATTCGAAATCATATTGCTTGGTATTTTAAAGGAGTTCCTGGAGCCAATGAACTTAAAAATAAAGTGTATCAAACTTCCTCTATTCATGATATAATTTCTTTATTAAATGATTTTAAGGAGGGATGCTAATGTCTAAAAAAGATGAAGATGAGAAAGATGGCAAATCAGAGAAATCTATAAAACCAAAATTTACTTCAAGATTATTTGCTTATTTACTAGATAGTATTCTAGTTGTATTTGTTGCTTCTTTGTTGGCTTTCCCTTTTATTGATTCTAAAGAATATGATTCTTTGATAAAGGAATCTAGTCAACTTTTAGAGAAGGTAAAAAATAAAGAGATTGATACTGAAGAGTATAGTGTAGAATATATGAATTTAGAATATAAGATGGATAAAAGTATGGAACTTGTTAATATTATGACTATCCTTGTTGGTGTGATATATTTTGTTGTTTATCCTCTTTATCATGAGGGACAAACGCTTGGAAAGAAATTTATGAAGATTCAAGTTGTTTCTACCAAAGGGGATTTGTCGGCTAATCAATTGCTTTTCCGTTCTTTTATTGCAGACTTTATTCTTTTACGTATTCTTTTGGTTTTATTTGTCATGTTTGCTTCTAGAAATGTTTATAGTATTTGTTCTGAGTTATTCTATGATGCTCAGTATGCTGCTATGATTGTTTCTATCTTTATGATTATTTATAGTAAAGATGGGTTAGCTTTACACGATAAGTTAACTCATACTAAAGTTATTCGTGTAAATTAGGAGTGAAAAAATAAAATGAGAGAATTTAGTGAACAAGAAATTGTTAGAAGAGAAAAGGCAGAAAAGTTAAGGGAGTTGGGACTTGATCCTTTTGGTCATCGATTTGATCGTAAGGATTTTGCTTGTGATATTGTTAAGAAGTATCAAGATGTTGATCATGATGCTTTTGAAAGTATGGAAGACACTGCTACTGTTGCAGGAAGAATTCTATTTATACGTAGAATGGGAAAAGCATCTTTCTTCTCACTACAGGATAAGACAGGATCTATTCAAATTTATATTTCTATTAATGATGTAGGAGAAGATGCTTATCAATTATTTAAGAGTGCAGATATTGGAGACATCGTTGGTGTTTTTGGAAAGGTTATGAAAACAAAAACAGGTGAAGTTACGATTAAATGTTTAGAGTATACTCATCTTGTAAAAGCATTAAGACCTTTACCTGAAAAATTCCATGGTCTTACTGATATTGAAGAGAGATATAGACGTCGTTATGTTGATTTAATTATGAATGAGGATTCTAGAAAGGTTGCTTTCCTAAGACCTAAGATTATCCGTTGTATTCAAAATTACATGGATGCTCATCAATTTGTAGAGGTTGAAACTCCGGTTTTAACTACTTTATTAACAGGCGCGTCTGCAAGACCTTTTGTTACTCATCATAATGCACAAGATTTAGAGATGTATCTTCGAATTGCTTTGGAACTTCCTCTTAAGAGACTTCTTGTAGGAGGAATGGAAGCCGTTTATGAAATTGGACGTGTTTTCCGTAATGAAGGAATGGATCAAAAGCATAATCCTGAATTTACTTTAATGGAAGCTTATCTTGCTTATAGTGATTTAGAGGGAATGATGGATCTTACGGAAGGAATGTTTACTACTATTGCAAAAGAAGTTTTTGGTAAAATGACTTATCAATTTGGTGGATATGAAATTAATCTAGATGGTCCATGGAAGAGAATTTCTATGACGGATGCAATTAAAGAACAAACAGGAATTGATTTTAAAGAAATTCATGATTTAGATGAATGTTTAAGACTTGCTGAAGAACATCATATTGCATTAGAAGAACATGAAAAAGCTTATGGTCATATCGTTAATAAATTCTTTGAAAAATATGTAGAAGAGACTCTTATTCAACCTACCTTCTTATATGGACATCCTATTGAGATTTCTCCATTAACTAAGAAAAATCCAGAAGATCCAAGATTTGTTGATCGTTTTGAGTTGTTTATGGCTGGAAAAGAATTTGCAAACGCTTATACCGAATTAAATGATCCAATTGATCAACTTGAAAGATTTGAAGCACAGCTTCAAGAAAGAGATCTTGGAAATGATGAGGCAAATGATATTGATATGGACTTTATTGAGGCTCTTGAGTATGGAATGCCTCCTGCTGGTGGAATAGGATATGGAATTGATCGTTTGGTTATGTTATTTACGGAACAAGAATCTATTCGGGATGTCTTATTATTCCCAACGATGAAAGAAAAAAGTCGATAAAAAGTAGAAGATTTCTTCTATTTTTTATTTTTTGTGAAAAAAATGTGTAAATACTTGTAAAATAAAAGAAATTTAGTTTATAATTATTGTGGGAGGTTAATTATGAAAAAACATAATGCATTAAAAGTCGTCCTAATATCATTGTTGGTAGTCTTAGTACTTTCTTGGATTTTTCCAGCTGCTTATTTTTCAGGGGAGTATATAGATCAAGGACGCATTCAAATGGGATTAGCTGATGTGTATAATTACATTGCTATTGCATTGCAAAACTTTGGTCATTATTCACTTTATATAATCTTTGTTGGATGTTTTTATGGAGTTTTATATAAAATTCCAGCTTATCGTGCTTTTTTAGATAAGGTTGTTGAGAAAGTAAATTCTAAGGTATTTATTGTTATTACTGTTATTCTTTTCGCATTAGGTGTTAGTGTAGCAGGATTACAAGTCGCTTTTGCTATCTTTATACCACTTGTTGTTTCTCTAATCTTATTAATGGGCTATGATAAGATTGTTGCAGCTTTGGTAGTTGTTGGTTCTTTAGCTGCAGGTTTAATAGGTAGTACTTATGCCTATGGAAACAATGGGTTTATTCTATATCAATTAGGATTAGAACCTGGTTATCAAGTTTGGGTTCGCTTTATTATTTTACTTGTTGCTGTTGTTATCTTAATCTTTAATATCTTTATGTATATTCACAGTAAACAACAGAAGAAAGTAGTAGTAGAGGGTCCAAAGAAGACTGATGCTCTTAAAGAAGAAAAAGTAGTAGAAGCAAAAGCTTCTTCAGAAGTTAAGGTTGCTCATAAGATTCCTAATCCTAAGGCATCTTCTAAAGATAGTTCTGATCATGATAAAAAGTCAGGAACTACTCCAAAGAAGACTACGAATGGTAAGGGTTCTAATAAACCTGGTCCTAAGGGTAATAAACCAGCTACAAAGAGTTCTAAAGGAAATGGAACTCGTAAAAATGCAAATAAAGCAGCATTACGCGATGAAGATATTATCGTTGTAAAAGCATCTGTTACGACAGATCATGATGATGAGGGATTTGTTCCTGCTAAAGTAGAATCTAATTCTAAGAAAATTTGGCCATTGGTTGTTGGATTTATCTTATTATTTGTTTTACTTGTAGTTTCTTATATTACATGGGGAGATAATGGATTTGGTATTTCATTCTTTGACAATATCACTGAAAATGTTTCTTCTTATACACTTGGTGAAGCTTTCCGTCCTTTTGCTATTTATGGTACTGTAAGTTCTTTTGGTAACTGGACAGTTATCGATTTAATATTCCCAGCAGTATTATTACTAGCTATTTGGGCATTCGTTTACCGATTAAAATTTGATGAAATCTTAGATGGTGTTGTATCTGGAGCAAGAAAAGCTTTCTTACCAGCAGTTATTGCAATATTAGTTTATACTGTATTAGTTGCTGCTGTAAGTCATCCTTTCCAATTAGTATTCTATAAAGCAATTTTAGGAATTACGAAAGGATTTAATCCAGGTTCTACTGTTGTTGTTACAGCATTATCTGCATTATTTAATGTAGATCCTGTTTATGTATATCAATCAGTATTACCATACTATGCATCTGTTGTTACTGATACAAATACTTATCCACTTGTTGGTGTTATTGCACAATCTATGTATGGTTTAGTATCATGTATTGCTCCAACAAGTTTCATTTTAATGACTTCTTTAGCTTTCTTAAAGGTTAATTACAAAGATTGGTTAAAGAATGCTTGGAAGTTGTTCTTAGAGTTATTTATTGTCTTACTAATCATTTTCATTATTATGACATTTATTTAATTCTACAAAAAGCGTAAATTTTTAGAGTAAATTCAGTTTTTTCTAAAATTTTACCAAAATACAGACTTATTTCAGTAATAAATACTAAAAACTGAAATAAGTCTTTTAATTTAATTATTGAAATTC